>NZ_JBHXBG010000164.1:0-11991 GCF_042726755.1 Promicromonospora sp. NPDC060271
CCTGACCTTTTACCGACCGAGGGTGAAGTGCAAGATCCGCAGCGGCCGCCACATGAGAGGGGGTGGAGGAGTCGCGGTCGCGACCCCTCCACCAGGTGAATTTCGGCGGCGAGTGGAAGGATCTGGGCATGAGAATCAGGCGGATGGACCGGTCCGGTGTCACAGCACGGCTCTCGGCGCGCGCGGGCGTGGTGGCCCTCGGCGTCGGGATGACGGCCGTGCTCGCGCTGTCGGGGTGCGCACAGTCGGACGTCGGCGGGTCCGAGGCGGGCGACTCGAACGCGTCCCAGGCGCCGGAGGAGAGCGACCTGACCAGCCCCAGCCCCAGCCCCAGCCCGACGGACGGCGAAGGTGCCGGCCAGGACGACGAGCTGCCACAGGCCGCCGACATGGAGCTCGCGGCGGGGAACTCCGGGCGGGGTCTGCCGCCGGGTCTTGAGGGCAGCACCGACTCGCCGGTCGGCGTCGCGTGGGCGCCGGTGGAGGGTCTGCTGTACGTGGTGACCAACGGGTCCAGCTCCTGCCCCTTGTTCGCGAAGCCGGAGGCGACGCTCGGTTCGGGCGGCGGGTCCGCGAAGGTCGATGCGGCGGACGGCGTGCTCACGGTGCAGTTCATGCCCGCGAGCGACGGCATCTGCACCATGGACTTCGTGCCGACGACCACCGTGGTCGAGGTGCCGGCGGAGGTCGACACGGGCGACCCCGTACCGGTGGTCCTGGGTGACAAGGGCGACGTCGAGCTCCTGCCCCGTCCCGCCGAGGGCGAGCCCGGACCGGTGGCCTGGCTCGACTCGTGAGGGTCGCGTGTCGGTTCGCCAACGGGTAAGAAATCTCCCCAGCACAACCGATAGGTTGTCCGGGTGACTCGCCCCGCCCGCCGTCGTCAGCCTGCGGCCGTCGTCGCCACGCTGCTCACCGCTGTTCTCCTGCTCGCCGCCTGCGGCGCACCGCCCAAGGTGCAGACGGCGCTGGAGGACGTGGGCAAGTCGGACGGCTCGGCGACGGTGGGCGCGCCGAAGGGTTTCGAGGACTACTACGGCCAGTCGCTGGAGTGGACGGACTGCGGCGAGGGCTTCCAGTGCGCGACGGCGTCCGCGCCGCTCTCCTGGCACGACGCCGGGGCCGGCAGCATCGAGATCGCGCTCAAGCGGATCCCCGCCTCCGGGCAGAAGATCGGTTCGCTGCTGGTCAACCCGGGCGGGCCGGGCGGGTCGGGCGTGGACTTCGTGGGGGACTCCAGCGGGTTCGGGCCGTCGCTGCGCTCGTCGTTCGACATAGTGGGCTTCGACCCCCGCGGTGTCGGCAAGTCGACGCCGGTGAAGTGCTACGACGACGCGGGCAAGGACACGTTCCTCAGCACCGACTACCCGTACACGGAAGAGGGCCTGGCCGCCCGGCAGGACGCCGTCCGGGAGTGGGGCAGGGCCTGCGCCGAGAACACGGGCCCCCTGCTGGGGAACGTGGACACGCAGTCCGCCGCACGCGACATGGACATGCTCCGGGCCGCGCTCGGCGACGACAAGCTCAACTTCCTCGGCTTCTCCTACGGCACCCAGCTCGGCGCCACCTACGCGGGCCTGTTCCCGAAGCGGACCGGGCGCCTTGTGCTCGACGGCGCCCTCGACACCACGCTGGCCTCGGACGAGGTGGCCCTGCAGCAGGCGGAGGGCTTTGAGAGCGCCCTGCGCGCGTACGTGACGGACTGCCAGGCGAGCGGCGACTGCCCGCTCACCGGCGACGTCACGAGCGGCCTGCAGCAGATCCAGGCGATCGTCGAGGACGCGGAGCCCAACCCGATCCCGACGTCCTCCGGCCGGAAGGTGACCAAGAAGCTCGCGTTCTACGGCGTGGCCGTCACGATGTACGACGAGGGATCGTGGTCGTTCCTCACGCAGGCCCTGCAGGAGGTCCTGTGGGAAGGCAAGGGTGACGACCTGCTGTACCTGGCCGACGTCTACAACGACCGCAACGAGGACGGCACGTTCAAGTCCAACAGCGAGGAGGCGTTCCGCGCGATCAACTGCGCCGACTCCCGCGCCGAGGAGGACATGGCGACCATGCAGCAGCTCGCCGCCGACATCGAGGCAGCGGCGCCCACGCTCGGCGAGTCGTTCGGGTACTCGGGCATCGAGTGCACCGACTGGCCGTACCCGGCGGCGAAGCAGGAGTTCGACCCGGCAGCGAAGGGTGCGCCGCCGATCGTCGTCATCGGCACCACCAACGATCCAGCCACCCCGTACCGGTGGGCCGAGTCGCTCGCGAAGACGCTGTCGTCGGGGACGCTCGTCACCTACGAGGGTGAGGGCCACACGGCGTACGGCCGGTCGAACACGTGCATCAGCACGGCCGTGGAGGACTACCTGGTGGAGGGCACCGTCCCGGAGGACGGCCTCACCTGCTGACCGCCCGAGGCCCGAATCCGGCGGGTCGAGGACGTCACACGGTTTCGCTTTGAAACCTGGGCCATCCATTGGGTACAGTAAGGCCCGCTCACCCATCCGGTTCTGCTCGGATCGTGGTGCGTACGCCGCCTTAGCTCAGTCGGTAGAGCATCTCACTCGTAATGAGAAGGTCGAGAGTTCGATTCTCTCAGGCGGCTCAGCACGCAGAAAGCCCGGAACCTCAACGGTTCCGGGCTTCTTTGTTGTCCGACGTCGGAGGCGGCGCCACCCGGCCGGATCAGCCCACGAACGCCTCCGGGCCGAACCGGCCCCAGGCCACGAAGGCGATCAGGGCCAGATAGGTCAGGTCCACCAGCGCGAACCGGTACTCGCGCCGGCTGATCCGGGTCGCCGCCGCGCCGACCATGATCATCGCCAGCCCCAGGGCGGCCAGCGGCACCAGCTCGGGTGCGATGCCGGACGCGGCGGGCAGGATCAGTCCGAGGCCGCCCAGGATCTCCAGGACGCCGATCGTCTTGACGGCGCCCGGGCTGAAGTCCTCGACCCATGCGGCCGCAGGTCCGGTTGCTGCGATCTTCTGCTTGCTCAGGATCACCTTGAGCGCGCCGCCGCCCACGTAGGCGACGGCGAGCAGACCGGCAACTATCCACAGGGCGATGTTCATACGGTTTTCCTCGGAACGACTGTTGTCTGCCCCGCCGACGACATCGCGGCCCCGCATGTGACAACACCGTCGTCTACCCCTGTGGTGCCGGGACCGGCTCCTCGGCGGCGCGGCTCACCGCCTCCCACTCCTTCCAGATCCGACGCCGTTCCTCGGTGACCTCGAACGCGATGTCGTAGGCAGTGCCGCCGAGGAGCAGCCGGCGCGGCGGCCGAGGGCTGGTGACCAGCTCCAGGATCGCCGCGGCAGCACGCTTCGGGTCGCTGTCGACGCTGTTCTCGGCGAACTGCGCGGCCAGCCGGTCGCGCAGCCCGTCGTATTCGGGCAGCGGCGTCGCGGTGTCCATGGCGGTGTAGAGATCGGTCCAGTAGCCGCCCGGCTGGACGATCGTCACGTCGACGCCGAACTCGGCGAGCTCGTGCGCCACAGACTCGCTCAGGCCCTCCAGCGCGAACTTGCTCGCGCTGTACAGGCCGGTGCCCGCGAAGCCCGCGAGGCCGCCGATGCTGGAGATCTGGATCAGATGGCCGGAGCGCTGGCGGCGCAGTACCGGCGCCACGGCCTGGGTCACCCAGACGGCACCGAAGAAGTTGGTCTCCAGCTGGGCGCGGACCTGCGCCTCCGTGAACTCCTCGACGAACCCGTACGACATGGTCCCGGCGTTGTTGATAACCACGTCGAGGCGGCCGAAGGTTTCGACGGCCCGCCGGACGGCGTCGCCTACCGACGCCGGGTCGCGGACGTCGGCGGCGATCTGGAGCAGACCGTCGCGGTCGTCGTCCTCCCGGATCGTGCGAGACACAGCGGCAACCTGGTCACCCAAGGCCAGTGCGGCCTCGGCGAAGGCGCGGCCCAGACCACGGCTGGCTCCGGTGACGAACCAGGTGCGGCGCTGCGGGGTGGTGATCGGTTCGGTCATGGGTGCTTCCTCCATAGTTTGTCGAGACGGAACGTCTCGACAAGAACAGTGGCAGGCCGATCCGCGGTTGTCAATACGCAACGTCTCGTCTCTACGTGCGGTACCGTGCCTGAATGGCGACGACACAGCAGCCGTCCACCGGGCGGCGCCGCAACCCCGCCACCCGCGCGGCGATCCTCGGCACCGCCTTCGACGTCGTGGCCGAGCTCGGTTACGCACGGTTGACCATCGAGAAGGTGGCGGCCCAGGCAGGTGTCGGCAAGCAGACGATCTACCGGTGGTGGCCGAACAAGGGCGCCCTGGTGCTGGACGCCGTCCTTGAGCGCTCGCTCGGTCCCGGAGACCCAGGCGACCTGCCCGACAGCGGCGACCTCGAGGACGACCTGACCGCAGTGCTGGTCGCCACTGTCGAGGAGTTCGCCGACCCCGCGTTTGACCGTGCCCTGCGGGGCCTCACCGCGGCGATCATCGAAGACCCGGAGCTGAGCCGGGCCTATCGCGAGCGGCTGGACGAGCCGATGCGCGACCTCAAGCGGCGTCGGCTCCGCCGGGCGCAGGAGGCGGGCCAGCTCGACGCCGACGTCGACCTGGACCTCGCGGTGGACCTGATCTTCGCGCCGGTCACGCGGCGCTGGACGGAGCGGTCCGGCGACCTCTCACCCGAGGGTGTGCGAGCGATCGTCCAGGGCGCGCTACGCGGGCTGGCTGGCTCCGTCTAGCGGGACTGCGGGGCCGGCCGGCGTCGTCGCGCCGCCCGCACGCTCCGCGCGGCCAGGTGCAGAGCCCAGCCGAGCGCGGCGCCCAAGGCGTAGAAGGGCAGGTCCGGCGCGTTGAAGGTGGTGCCGAGCACCAGCCGCGCGAGCGTGCTGTGCGCACCGAGCTCGGCGGGGACGCCGGTCAGCTGGAAGAGCTCGACGGCGGTGCTCACCGCGAACGCCACGACCGCGGCCACCCAGGCCCGGGTGCGCGGCGCCACGACGAGCACGAGCCAGAAGATCAGCAGCGCATAGAGTGCATCGCCCGCGTACTTCGCGACGTCGCCACCGAGCACCGACCGCACGGACAGGCCGGCCGCCACGGTCACCAGCGCCGCGACAGCGGGTAGCAGCCGCTGCCGGAGCCTTGTCGGACCCGTCACGTGGACTCACTCATGTGCGCAGTCTGCCGGAGCTGCCGCAGGCGGCTGGCTGCCCGGCCCAGGTCGGGTGGCGCCGGGCGGCCCGCCGGCACCGCGAGCAGCTCGTCCACCGGGCGCCGCGCCGTCAGCACGAGCGGCAGATCGCGGTCGTACAGCACGTCCACGAGACTCACGAACCGCTGCTGGTTGTTCACGGGGCACTCGGCGAACGGCACCACGTCGGTCACCACCCACCGCCCGAACCGCTCGGCGAGCGACAGCATGTCCAGTGCCGAGACCGGGGCGGCGCACAGGCCCGTGAAGTCGAACCAGACGACGCCGGCCGCGGCGCGCAGGGCGCGCACGCTCCGGCCGCCGCCAAGTGCGACCTCCACCGCCTCACGAGGGCTCGGCGGGAGCAGACCGGCGTCGGCGAGCTGCCGAGCGGAGCCCGGCACGAGGGCGGATCCGCCGCGCCACCCCGGGGTCACCGGTGCGCCGTCGAGCAGCCGGAGCCCGCGGTAGTCCACCGGGCCGTCGACCGGCAGGACGTCCAGCTCGGCCTCCAGGAGGGCGATGAGCGGTTCGGCGAGCTCGTGGAACAGCGGGTCGGGCAGCAGGCCTTGCGGCGGGTAGTTCGACGTCGCGACGAGGATCACGCCACGCCCCAGCATGGTGCGTAGGGCGCGGGAGAGGAGCATGGCGTCACCGGCGTCGTGCAGGTGCAGCTCGTCGAAGCAGAGCACCCGGGTGTCGCCGAGCAGCGCGTCCAGGGCCCGGTCCATCGCGTCCGGCGTACCCGTACGCGCCCACACCTCGGCGTGGAGCGCACGGTAGAACTCGTGGAAGTGGAACCGCGGGCCGCCTGCGAGAGCGTGGAAGCGGTCGAGGAGCCAAGTCTTGCCGCGGCCCACCGGCCCCCAGAGATAGGCGCCGTGCGCGCCGCCGCGAGGCCTGCGCCGGGTGTCGGTGGCCAGCCGCTTCAGCAGGCTCTCGAGGTGCTCCGCCGCGGCGAGCTGTGCGTCGTCGAGCACGTACCCCGCCGTGCGCGCGGCGTTGCGGATCGGCGTGGACGGCATGCGTCGAAGGTACCCTCTGTGCCATGGCATGGACCCGCCCCCGACGGCGCAAGCCCGTCACCTACCTGCTCGGAGAGCCGGTCGAGGAGTATCCAGCGACAGCCCCCGAGGTGGGCCGCGGCCGCGTGCTGCGCATCACCGAGATCGGTGAGCCCGTGCTGCACAACCCGGCCCGGACAGTCGAGACGTTCTCGACGCCTGAGCTCGCCCGGCTCATCGACGACCTGTTCGCCACCATGGAGTCGGCGCAGGGTGTCGGTCTGGCGGCCCCGCAGGTGGGCGTCGATCTCCGCGTGTTCGTGTACGACCTGACGGACTCGTCGGGCGACCGGCACGTGGGGCACGTGGTGAACCCGGTGCTCGAGATGGACGCCGAGGCAGAGCCGGAGACCGAGGAGGAGGGCTGCCTCTCCGTGCCGGGCGCCTACGAGCCGCTGGTGCGCCCCGGCCGGGCGACCGTGCGCGGCGTGGACCAGCACGGCGGACCGGTGCAGCTGACGGGCAGCGGGTACCTGGCGCGCTGCTTCATCCACGAGTCGCAGCACCTCGACGGCGTCCTCTACTGGGACCACCTGGACGCCGACCTGCAGGCGGACGCGCTGGAGCAGCGTGACGAGGAGCGCGCGCACATCATCGCGGAACGCCGCGAGATCGCCATCGAGCTGGACAAGACCCCGCCGGAGTACCCGGAGAAGCCGGCCGGCGGTCGCTGATCCTCACGTCGCTGATTCCCGCAGCGAGATGACCCAGGCGGCGACGGCGGCCGCCACCGCCTCCTGCCGGGCGGCGCCGCGCATGTCGTGCGCCCCGGACAGCGTCACCGTCGTGACGGGTCCGGGGATCGCCGCGACGTGCTCCGCGAGCTCGTCAGGGGTGCCGAAGGCATCCTTGTCGCCGGACACGAACAGCGTGGGGACCGAGATCTGCCCGAAGTGCTCCACGCGGAGCTTCTCCGGCCGTCCCGGCGGGTGCAACGGATAGCTGAGGAGCACCAGGCCCGCGGCGGGCAGTCCCTCCGCGACGGCCATCGAGCACATCCGCCCGCCGTACGACCTTCCGCCGAGGAGCAGCCGGTCCGTCGGGACGGCGAGCTCGTCGGCCCACGCCGTGGCTTCCGCCCGCAGGTGCGCGACGGCGACGGGCGCACGGTCCGGCATGCGCCGGCCCTCCAGGCGGTACGGGAAGTCGGCACGCCGCACGGGCAGCGCCGGTTCGACGTCGGCCAGTGCGTGCTCGACGGCGACGAGCGCAGGGCTCTCCCGGTTCGCGCCCGCGCCAGGGGTCAGCAGGAGGCCTGCGGGAGTGCTCACGGACCCAGTCTGCACCGGGCGCGGCGTGCGAGCCCGGTGCGTCCGGTGCTGCGCGGCGACGGGGCGGACGTGCCGCTCCGGCTCCGTCAGGTCAGGCGGCGCCAGAGCACCAGCACACCGCCCGCGGTGAGCACCGCGCCGCTGCCGAGCACTGCCACCCAGCCGAGGGGAGAGATGACGTCGTCCTGCCGGACGGCGACCGCCTGGGTCCGGGGCCCTCGGTGGTCGTAAAGGCCCTGCAGGGCGTCCGCGTCGGACGACGTGGGGGTCGGCGAAGGGCTCGGGGTGCTCGAGACGGACGGCGAGGGCGTAGCGCTGGGTGTGGGCGTCGGGGTCGGCGTGGGGGTAGGGGTGGGTGTCGAGGAGGGCGTCGGCGCCGGCTCCGCGGTGTCCTGGGCCTTCGGCCGCGCGGGCTTCGGCGCCGTGGCAGGGCGCTCTCCCTGCGCCGGCCGCTCCGCAGGGGTGGGCGTGGGCGTCGGGGTGGGTGTCTCGGTCGCGGGCGGCTGGTCGTCGCCCCGGCACGCCGTGCTGCTCTCCGACTCGTGCCAGCTGCTCGCGTCCTCGACCTCTACCCACACCACGCAGTAGCCGTCCGGATAGTTGTACCGGGCCTCCCAGAACATCGCCCAGCCGTTGTTCCGCTCGTCCCGGGTGAGCTCGCGGGAGTACGCCTGGCCGCCGTTGCGCTGACCGAGGGGCCGGACCACGTAGGCGAGCTCGTCGCTCTCGCCGTCCCGCTCGAAGGCGACGCCGTCGGCGTTGACCCAGATGTCCTCGCGATAGCCCTCGGCGGCCGCCGCGCGCTGTTCGACGACGTCCGTTCCCACGAGGGCCAGCACCGTCAGCAGGAGCAGGATCAGCAGGGCCGGGCGCCGGGCCGCGGCGTCACGCGCCCTCGGCCGCGGCGTCGCGTCGGAGGCGGTGGCACGGATCACAGCGGCGATCGTACCGCCGTGCGGCATGCCGCTGGGGGTGAGTTCCGGGTCAGAACCGCGGACCGTCCTCGCCGTGGAGGAGGTTGCGGATGGGGCGCGTGACGACATCCACGCGATCCACCAGGTCAGACGGCCCGGTCACGACCACGGCACGGTCCGCGGCGGGGGAGTACACCGCGGTCACGTTGCGGACGGTTACGCGCATGCAGCGCTTGGCCGTGCCGTCCACCCGGAACTGACGGGTCTCGCACGGTACGTCGTCGACCTCGGCGACTATCGCCCGCATGGCGCTGCGGTAGTCCTGGTAGGACTCGGCCAGCTCAGTGACGTCGGTGATCTCCGGCGGCGCGGCCGGGTCGACGTCGGCGTGCAGCGGTGCGACGAGCGCTCCGCTGCAGGCGGCGCGGACGATGTCCTCGATCTGCGCAGGGGTCGCCGGGACGCGGAGGGTCTCGACCTCGACGGTCTCACCGGAGAACGTGCGATAGGAGCGCAGGAAGCGTTCCTCGGTGGGGTCCGTGCTGTCGGAGATGCCCGTGACCTCCTCCTCGACCAGGTCGAGTCCCCAGGTCAGCGGGTCGTCGACCTCGCCGACGACGCCGGAGAACCGTGCGAAGCGCGCGACGATCTGTTCCCAGGACTCGGGGGTCGGGCTCGGTTCGTCCGCCATGTGGCCTCCCCGGGACGGTTACGGGTCTGACACCGAGACTGCCGGGTGCGGGGGAAGGCGTCAATTACCTCCGCGGGAATCGGCCCGGAAACAGCCGGGACTCGCCGTCGAGAGCCCGCGCCCGGGCGTGTCGCCGCGCACCGGCGTGTTCGCCGCCGTTCGAGGGCCGGACATCGTCACGCCCCTGGCGAACAAGGGCATCGATCGGCCCATGGGCGCGTTGTGAGCGCATAGAGTCGTTGCGGTCAGGCCTGGTACCGCCGGTGCAGGTGTACGCCGCTCGTGAGGGAGCAGCACATGTTCGAGAGATTTACGGATCGCGCGCGTCGCGTCGTCGTCCTCGCCCAGGAAGAGGCGCGGATGCTGAACCACAACTACATCGGCACGGAGCACATTCTGCTCGGCCTCATCCACGAGGGTGAGGGTGTGGCAGCCAAGGCGCTCGAGTCGCTCGGGATCTCGCTCGACGGCGTCCGCACCCAGGTCACCGAGATCATCGGTGAGGGGCAGCAGGCGCCGAGCGGGCACATCCCGTTCACGCCGCGTGCCAAGAAGGTCCTTGAGCTGTCGCTGCGCGAGGCGCTGCAGCTCGGCCACAACTACATCGGCACCGAGCACATCCTGCTCGGTCTCATCCGCGAGGGTGAGGGCGTCGCGGCACAGGTGCTCACCAAGATGGGTGCAGACCTGAACAAGGTGCGCCAGCAGGTCATCCAGCTGCTGAGCGGCTACCAGGGTAAGGAGCCCGTCTCCGCAGGCGGTCCCCAGGAGGGCCAGCCCGCGGGCTCGGCAGTGCTCGACCAGTTCGGCCGCAACCTCACCCAGGCCGCGCGCGAGGGCAAGCTGGACCCGGTCATCGGTCGTACGCAGGAGATCGAGCGGGTCATGCAGGTCCTGTCCCGCCGCACCAAGAACAACCCGGTGCTGATCGGTGAGCCCGGCGTCGGCAAGACGGCCGTCGTCGAGGGCCTCGCGCAGGACATCGTCAAGGGTGATGTCCCCGAGACGCTCAAGGACAAGCAGCTCTACACGCTGGACCTCGGCGCGCTGGTCGCCGGTTCGCGTTACCGCGGTGACTTCGAGGAGCGCCTCAAGAAGGTGCTCAAGGAGATCCGCACGCGCGGCGACATCATCCTGTTCATCGACGAGATCCACACCCTCGTGGGTGCGGGTGCCGCCGAGGGTGCCATCGACGCGGCCTCGATCCTCAAGCCCATGCTTGCGCGTGGTGAGCTGCAGACGATCGGTGCCACGACGCTCGACGAGTACCGCAAGTACGTCGAGAAGGACCCGGCCCTGGAGCGCCGCTTCCAGCCGATCCAGGTGTCCGAGCCGTCGCTCGAGCACGCCATCGAGATCCTCAAGGGTCTGCGCGACCGCTACGAGGCGCACCACCGCGTGTCCATCACGGACTCCGCGCTGGTCTCCGCCGCGACCCTGGCGGACCGGTACATCAACGACCGGTTCCTCCCGGACAAGGCGATCGACCTGATCGACGAGGCCGGGGCCCGTCTGCGCATCCGCCGCATGACGGCGCCGCCGGAGCTCAAGGAGCTCGACGAGAGCATCTCCGAGGCGCGCCGCGAGAAGGAGTCGGCGATCGACGAGCAGGACTTCGAGAAGGCCGCCGGCCTGCGTGACAAGGAGAAGCAGCTCACGCAGCTCCGCGCGGACAAGGAGAAGGCCTGGAAGTCGGGTGACCTCGACACGGTCGCAGAGGTCGACGACGAGCTGATCGCCGAGGTCCTGGCGATGTCCACCGGTATACCGGTCGTCAAGCTCACCGAGGAGGAGTCCAGCCGGCTGCTCCACATGGAGGAGGAGCTGCACAAGCGGGTCGTCGGCCAGGAGACCGCCATCAAGGCGCTGTCGCAGGCCATCCGCCGTACGCGGGCCGGGCTCAAGGACCCGAAGCGCCCCGGTGGCTCGTTCATCTTCGCCGGCCCAACGGGTGTCGGTAAGACCGAGCTCGCCAAGGCTCTCGCGGAGTTCCTGTTCGGTGACGAGGACGCGCTCATCCAGCTCGACATGTCCGAGTTCTCGGAGAAGCACACGGTCTCGCGACTGTTCGGCTCCCCGCCCGGATACGTCGGCTACGACGAGGGTGGCCAGCTCACCGAGAAGGTGCGCCGCAAGCCGTTCTCCGTGGTCCTGTTCGACGAGGTGGAGAAGGCGCACGCCGACATCTTCAACTCGCTGCTGCAGGTGCTCGAGGACGGCCGCCTCACCGACTCGCAGGGTCGAGTGGTCGACTTCAAGAACACCGTGATCATCATGACCACCAACCTCGGCACGCGGGACATCGCCAAGGGCGTCCAGACCGGCTTCAACTCCGGCGGCGACCTGGTGACCTCCTACGAGCGGATGAAGGCGAAGGTCAACGAGGAGCTCAAGCAGCACTTCCGGCCCGAGTTCCTCAACCGTGTGGACGACACGGTCGTGTTCCCGCAGCTCTCGCAGGACGAGATCATCCAGATCGTCGACCTGGAGATCGCGAAGCTCGACCGTCGCCTGCGCGACCGGGACATGGGCATCGAGCTCACGCCGGCCGCCAAGCACCTCCTGGCGGAGAAGGGCTACGACCCGGTGCTCGGCGCCCGTCCGCTCAAGCGAGCCATCCAGCGGGAGATCGAGGACACGCTGTCCGAGAAGATCCTGTTCGGCGAGCTCACGGCGGGTCAGCTGGTGATCGTCGACGGCGAGGGCGAGGGCATCCTCGGCGAGTTCAGCTTCCGTGGTGTGGAGCGGGACGAGCGTCGTCGTCCGACCACCGCAGAGCCGCAGTCGGTGCCCGCGGGCGCCGGGCTGGTGCCGCGCGACCTGCCGCCGTCGGGCCAGATGGCTGCCGGCGGGGCATGATCGCCCGGTAGTTCTACGGACCACAGAGGCCCGGCC
>NZ_JBHXBG010000165.1:0-11961 GCF_042726755.1 Promicromonospora sp. NPDC060271
GGCATAGTCCACCGCACGACGACGGCCCGGTCACCTTCCGCTGGAAGGTGCCGGGCCGTCGCTGGTACAGCAGGTGGGTCAGTCGCTGCCGAAGCTGCTGATGATCGTCACGAGACGAAGCAGCTCGAGGTACAGCCAGATCAGCGTCACCAGCAGGCCGAAGGCAGCGGCCCAGGCCATCCTGGCGGGCACGCCGGCCTCGACACCACGCTTGATGGAGTCGAAGTCGACGATCAGGGACGCCGCCGCGAGGCCGACGGCGACCAGACCGACGATCACGCCGATCGGACCGCTACGCATGCCGAAGCCGTCCAGCACGCCGGTCATCATCAGCACGAGGTTGATCAGGCTGAAGAGGGCGTAACCCAGCAGGGCGAACATCAGCCAGCGCGTGAACTTGGGCGTCACCCGGACCTTGCCGCTCCGGAACAGGAACAGGCTCACGGCGAAGACCGACGCGGTACCGAGGACCGCCTGCCACACGGCGCCCTCGGCGATCTGGTTGTACATCAGCGAGATCGCACCGAGGAACGCGCCCTCGAACACCGTGTACGCCACGATGAGCGCGGGGCTCGGGTTGCGCTTGAACGCGTTGACCAGGCCGAGGACCAGGCCACCGATCAGGCCGACGATCATGACGATGCCCAGCATGGGTCGAGGCACAAGCGTCCATGTCGCAGCGGCCACCACGACCAGGAGGGCGAGCAGCCCACCGGTCTTGATGATCACGTCGTCATAGGTCATGCGCTTCGTGTCCGCCGTGGTGGCGGACGGCGACTGGTACATCGCGTCAAGATCTGACGCGTCCATGGGCTGCGGACCCGCGCCGTACTGGCCGTACTGACCGGCCTGCGGCGGGGTGCCGTATGCGGGGGTCTGGTTGGGGTATGTGGCGGTGCCGCCACGGCGGGCGTCAGCCGCACCGGTGCGACGGGGCTCACCGAAGACGTCGCTTCTCGAAAAGACGGGGTTGCTCATCTGCTCCTCCTGGTCTGTCGGACCATCCTAGGGAACGCTGGGAAGGTCCCAGTAGTTCCCGGGTCATACCTTCGGATGAACTCGGTCCGCCCGAGGGATGATCCGGGCGTGTAAAGGGTGCGGCGGGAGCCATCGGCTCCCTAGTCTCGTCGTAACCAATCTTGTCGTGACCGACCGGTGGCCGCAGAGGCCACCCCGGCGTGCCAGATGGAAGGGCAAGTGATGATCGAGGCCACAGGCCTGACGAAGAGGTACGGCACCAAGACGGCCGTTGACGGAGTCACGTTCACCGTGCAGCCGGGCCAGGTGACGGGCTTCCTGGGCCCGAACGGCGCCGGGAAGTCGACCACCATGCGCATGATCGTGGGCCTGGACAAGCCCACCGCCGGCACGGTGACCGTGAACGGCAAGCCCTACGCCGCGCACCGCAGGCCGCTCGCCGAGGTGGGTGCGCTGCTCGACGCGAAGGCCGTGCACACCGGGCGGACCGCCCGCAACCACCTGCTCGCCATGGCAGCGACACACGGCATCCCGACGAAGCGGGTCGACGAGGTGATCGAGCTCACAGGCCTGCGGCCCGTCGCCAGCAAGCGCGTGGGCGGCTTCTCGCTCGGCATGGGCCAGCGGCTCGGTATCGCGGCGGCCCTGCTGGGCGACCCGCGCACGCTCATCCTCGACGAGCCCGTCAACGGTCTCGACCCCGAGGGCGTGCTCTGGGTCCGCAACATCGCGAAGTTCCTGGCGTCGGAGGGCCGAACGGTCTTCCTGTCCAGCCACCTGATGAGCGAGGTCGCCCTCACGGCCGACCACGTGCTCGTCATCGGCAAGGGCCGCATCCTCGCCGACGCCCCGGTCTCCGAGATCGTCGACGGCGCCGCGCGCAAGATCGTGCGGGTCCGCTCGCCGCAGGCCACGGTGCTCGCCGAGCTCCTGAAGGGCACCGACGCCGAGGTAGACGCCGTCGAGCCCGGCCTCCTGGAGATCCGGGGCACGGACGCGGCCGCCGTCGGCGAGCTGGCCGCCTCCGCGCGGGTGGTGCTGCACGAGCTGACGCCGGTCGCGTCGACGCTCGAGGAGGCGTACATGTCGCTGACCGCCGATTCCGTGGAGTACCAGTCCGAGGCCATCGCGGGCCACGCGGGCACGCAGTCCGACCTCGAGGGGAGCAAGGCATGAGCGCGACGGTCACGGCTCCGGCGGGCGGGTCCGCGCCGGGTATGACGATGGAGAAGACCACGGTCCGCAACGTCACCTTCGTGCGGGTGCTGCGCTCGGAGTGGATCAAGCTGTGGAGCCTGCGCTCGACGTGGTGGACGCTCGGTTCGACGGTCGTGGTGATCGTCGGCTTCGCGCTCATGATGGCTCTCATCGTCCAGCTCGTCGGCAACGAGATGGAGGGCGCCGCCCCTGAGGACCAGGCCGCCATGGGCGGGATGCTCGGCGGGACCATGGTCGTCAGCGCGGGCTTCGAGATGGCGGCCCTCGTGGTCGCGGTGCTCGGCGCCCTGATGATCACCGGTGAGTACTCCACGGGGATGATCCGTTCGACGTTCGCGGCGGTGCCTAGCCGGCTTCCCGCCTTCTTCGGCAAGGCAGTCGTCCTGGCGCTCGTCACGGTGGTGCTCGTCACCGTGTCGCTCGCGCTGAGCTGGCTCGTCACCTACCCGATGCTGAGCTCCAACGACGCGACCGTCGACTTCGGCGACAACGGCCAGGTGCGGTCGCTGCTCGGCGTCGTGCTGTACGTGACGCTCGTGGCGCTCTTCGCGCTGGGGCTCGGCGCCCTGCTGCGGCACACCGCGGGCGCGATCTTCACGGTGGTCGCGATCTTCCTCGTGATCCCGACGATCGTCCAGATCGCCACCTTCGGCGCCTCCCAGCTGGAGTGGGTGGGCACGGTCAACAAGCTGCTGCCCAGCGTGGCCGGGGCGCAGATCACCCCGAACGCAGGCGCGTTCCCCGACGTGCTCGACCCGTGGGTCGGCATCAGCGTGCTCGCCGGCTACACGGTGGTGGTGCTGACCGGCGCGGCGATGCGCCTGAAGCTTCAGGACGCGTAGGACCAGGCACTCCGACGGAAGTCCGCTTCCGTCACACGATCAGGCACAGTTCTGGCCCCAGGACCGTGCCTGATCGTGTTCTCCAGGCGGACGTCGGAGCCAGCCGTCAGTCGGGCGGATCCAGCGGGTGGGGCCAGGCCGGAGGGGGCGTGGGCCGCTGGTAGGCCGGCTCGGCGCCCGGACCGGGCTGTGGCGGCCACGGCGACGGGGGGCGGTGCTGGGGCTGGGGCGTCTGGTTCTGCAGCTGGAACCGCGGGGCCGGCTGCTGCCGGGCCTGCACCACCTGAGGCGGCCAGGTGCCCGGAACCTGGGCCGGCGTCGGCCGGCTGTGCCGCGCCGGACGCGCCTGGTCGGGCTGCGCGGGCGGCCAGCCGTGCTGGACAGGTCCACCCTGCTGGACAGGTCCGCCCTGCGCCCGTCGCTGCGCCGCCGCCTCCCGTCCGACGGTCTGGAACGCACCGGTCGCCACGCTGGGGAAGGCGCCGGTCAGCGGACGGCGCGTGGTGCGCCCCGCTGCCTGGTCCGCCGCTCGGCGCCGCTCGGCCCGGCGTTCGAAGATCGTGTAGATCACCGGCACCACGTACAGCGTCAGCAGGGTCGAGGACACGAGCCCACCGATCACCACCAGTGCGAGCGGCTGCGAGATGAACGCCCCGCCGCCGGTCAGCCCGAACGCCATCGGCAGCAGCGCGAAGACCGTGGCCAGGGCGGTCATGACGATGGGCCGCAGCCGCTTCCGGGCGCCCTCGCGGACGGCTTCGTCGAGACCCGTGCCGTCCTGCCGGTACTGGTTGATCAGGTCGATCAGCACTATCGCGTTCGACACGACGATGCCCACCAGCAGGAGGGTGCCGATCAGCGCGGGCACGCCCAGCGGCGTGTTCGTGGCGACCAGCGCGACGAGAGCCCCGACCGCCGCGAACGGGATCGACACCAGCAGGATGAACGGCTGCGCCAGGCTGCGGAACGCCGCCACCATGACGATGAACACGAGCGCGACGGCGGCCAGGAGCGCCATCCCCAGGTTCTTGAAGGCCTCTGCCTGGTCGGCCGCCGCACCACCCACCGACACCGTCGCCCCGGCCGGCAGGGCCATCGACTCGATCTCGGCCTTCACGGTGTCGGTGACCGTGCCGAGGTCGTCACCCGCGGGCGTCACCGACACGGTCGCCGACCGGTCGCCGTCGATCCGGCTGATCGACGCCGGCGTCCTGGCGACCTCCACGTTCGCGACGTCGCCCAGCGGTATGGCGCCGACCGCCGTCGGGACCTGGATCTGCCTGATCTCGCCCATCGTGCTCGGCACCGCACCCGCGGCGAGCGTGACCCCGACCGGCCCCTCGGCGGTGTGCAGCTCGCCGATCTCCCGCGCACCGGCCATCGCGGCAGACGCGACGGCGGTCACCTGGGTCTCGGTGAGGCCGTACCCGGCCGCGGCCTCGCGGTCGACGGTCACCTCGACGATCTCCTGCGCCGCCGCCAGGTCGTTGCTGACCTCGGCCACCCCGCTCAGGCCGCTCGTCGCCTCCTGCAGCTGCTCGGTGGCCTCGCTCAGGGTCGCGTCGTCGCGCGCACGGACCACGAGGTCGATCGACGACGTGCCGACGGACTCACCGGCGGACACGGAGATCTCGGTCGCGGGTTCCTCGGTCAGCCCTCCGACGGCGGCACGGATGTCGGCTGCGGCGTCCGCGCCGTCGGCGTCCTCGGCGAGGGTGACCGCGAAGGACGCCTTGAGGCCGGCGCTGGCCCCGCCGAAGGCCGCCATCGACATGTCGCCGCTGCTGCCGACGGTGGCCTGCACGCTCTCGACCGCTTCGACGTCGGCCAGAGCTGCCTCCACCTGCTGCGCCGCCTCGTCCTGCCCGGCGAGCGACGTGCCGGGCGCGTAGTGCTGCGTGACGGTCAGCGTGTCCTGGCCGCTGTCCCCGAGAAAGCTCGTCTCCATGTCCGGGACGAGGGCGGCCGTGCCGCCGAGGATCGCGACGGCGACCGCGATCGTCGCGACGGGCCGGCCCAGCGCGCCGTTCAGCGTCGGCACATAGATCCGCTGCCAGACGCCGCGGCTCTCCTTCTCCTCCGCCGCCGCCCGGGCAAGCGCCGCACTGCGTCCCGCCTTCTTCGGCGGGCTGATGAACCAGTACGCCAGCACCGGCACGATCGTCAGCGCCACGACGAGCGAGGCGAGCATCGCTGTCGACACGGTCAGGGCGAACGGCCGGAACAGCTCACCGACCATGCCGCCGACGAACGCGATCGGCAGGAAGACGGCGACGGTGCAGATCGTGGAGGCTGCGATGGCCCCGCCGACCTCACGCACGGCCGCGAGGATGGCGGTGGTCTTCTCCTCGCCGTACGACATGTGCCGCTTGATGTTCTCGATCACGACTATCGCGTCGTCGACCACCCGGCCGATCGAGATCGTGAGCGCACCCAGCGTCAGGATGTTGAGCGTGTAGCCGCCGGCGCTCATGGCGATGAACGTCACCGCCAGCGACAGCGGGATCGAGATCGCGGACACGAGCGTCGACCGCATCGACATCAGGAACACGAGGATGACGAGGACGGCGAACAGCAGGCCGAGCCCGCCCTCCGTGGCCAGCCCGTGGATCGAGTCCTCGACGAAGGGCGCCTGGTCGAACACGACGGCGGTGTCGACGCCGCGCTCGGTCAGCGTGTCCGCCACCTCGCTCTCCGCGAGCGCCCGCTCGATCGCGTGCGACACCTCGACGGTGTTCGCCTCCGGCGTCTTCGTGACGGCCAGGCCGAGAGAAGGCTCGCCGTCGAGCCGGGAGTACGACGTCGCCTCCACCGGCTCGAGCCGCACGGATGCGACCTGCCCCAGCAGCGGCGGGCTGTCCGGCAGGGCGGGCGCGGTCGGGTCGGCGGGTAGGGCACCGGCCATCGCGTCGGCGTCGGTGCCCGTGGCGCCGTCCACCCCGTCTCCGGCTACCGCGCCGCCTGCCGCCGCACCCGGACCGTCGGCTCCGCCCGGGACGACGGGGAGCCGTTCGATCTGGTCGACCATGTCGACGGGCGTGCCGAGCTGGACGGACCAGGCGCGCCCACCCTCGGTGATCTCACCCGCCGGCAGGACCACGCCGTTGTCCTGCAGCACGGTGGTCAGGTCCTCGGCGGTGAGGCTCGCGGCGGAGAGCTTCTCCTGGTCGGGCAGGATGCGGACCTCTGTCTCGCGCTCGCCGGTGACGGCGACCGCGCGGACGCCGTCGACGTCCTCCAGGGCGGGTACGACCACGTCCTCGACCGTGTCGGCGAGCGCATCGGGGCTCTTGTCACCTGCCACGGCAAGCTGGACCACCGGGACATCGTCGACGGAACCGGTGGTGACCTGTGGGCTGACGCCCTCGGGGAGAGCGGGCTGGAGACCCGCCACCGCGGTCTGGAGGCGCTGGGCGGCGGCCTCCATGTCGGTGCCGTAGGTGAACTCGACGGTGGTGAGCGAGACACCGGTGGACGCGGTGGACCGGACTGCCGCGATCCCGTCGATCGAGGCGACGGCGTCCTCGATGACGTCGGTGACCTGCTCCTCCACGACCTCGGGCGACGAGCCCTGGTACTGCGCGCTCACGATGCCGGTCGGGAGCTGCAGGGACGGGATCAGCTCCTGCTTCAGGGAGGTCATGCTCAGCACCCCGAACACCGCTGCCGCGATGGTCACCAGCGCCACGACGGCTCGGTTCGCGAGGGACAGCCGGGCGAGATGGAACACGAGGACTCCACGGTGCGGACGAGGTTCGGGCATACGGCGCGACGCCGCCGTCGTGGCCGGGTTCAGACCCGGGTTCAGACCCGGGTTCAGACCAAGGGGGTGAAAACCGACGGAAGTCACAGACTAGGGCAGTGCCCTGCGGCGCCCGCAAGCCCGCCTGACGCGCATCCGGATCGGCCAGTTCCAAAGATCCAGTTGCAAAGAATCTCTTGCAAAGAGATGTTGGCGTGCGTAGGGTGGTGCACACCTGCTACTCCCCGCACGAGCCCAGAAGCCAGGAGATCGCGATGAGCGCCTACGCACCCGCAGTCCGCACCACCGTTCCGCAGCCCTTCGGGGGGCTCCGCGCTGCCGCACCCGCCGAGGCCGGCCGGCCCGCCGCACAGAGGCAGACCGAACCCGAGGCGCAGCGCCGCGAGATCGAGCGCGCGGAGCGACAGCGCGCCCAGGCCGAGCGCGTGCGCGACAACCTGGCGGCTCGCCACCCGCTCTCCCTGCGCTGATCGCCGTGGGCCCTGTGTCCACCGCCCGGTCACGACCGCGTCGAGTGGGTAACGTCCTGCCTATGGCGACAGCACGCAAGAACCTCCCGGGCGGGCAGGCGGAACGAGACCCTCGCTCCCCGGCGCCATCACCCCGCGTGGTGCCGGACGGCGCCGCGCCCGCCGTCGCAGGTCCGCCGGCCGAGCTCGGCCCCGCGGCACTGCGCGCACTCGCCCACCCGCTGCGCATCCGCATCCTCGACCTGCTGCCGATCCGCGGGCCCCTCACCGCCAGCAAGCTCGGCGAGATCGTCGGCGAGTCCAGCGGCTCGACGAGCTACCACCTCCGCCAGCTCGCCAAGCACGGGCTGGTCCGCGAGGTCGAGGGCAAGGGCACTGCACGGGAGCGCTGGTGGGAACGCACCCCCGGCGGGTTCAGCATCTCCAGCGCGGGCAAGGACTCCCCCGCGGGCCGGCAGACCGCCGAGGCGGTCAACATGGAGTTCCTGCGGCTGCGTAACGAGCGGGTGCTTGCCTTCGCCCGCGCGGGGCAGGAGGCGGACGAGGAGACCCTGGAGTCGTGGATGGGCTCCGCCACGTTCGTCACGGTCAACAAGTGGGCCACGCGCGAGCAGGCGATGGCGGTCGTCGAGGCCTGGGAGCAGTTCGCCGCGGAACATCTCGAACCGCTGAGCAGGCAGGAGGGCCTGCCGGGGGCTGTGCCGTTCGAGATCCACTTCGACGTCTTCCCCACGGTCGACCCCGAGGGCAACCCGCTCTGAGGCCCCGCTCTGACCCACGGTCTGCCATGAGCAGATCTGCGGCGGGCAGAGATCGCTACCGGGCCGGTCCGCACGGGGTGATCGTGAGGACATGACCGAGACAGCGCACACCCAGCCCTTCGACGACCACCTCGGCTCGCGCCTGCTGCACCAGCGCATGGTGCTCATCGGCACCGAGATCGACGACGCCGTCGCCAACCGTGTCACCGCGCAGCTCCTGCTGCTCTCCGCCGAGGACTCCGGTGCAGGCATCAGCCTCTACCTCAACTCCCCTGGCGGCTCCGTCAGCGCCGGGCTCGCCGTCCACGACACGATGAAGCTCCTGCCGAACGCCGTCTCGACGGTCGCCGTCGGGTTCGTGGGCGGCATCGGGCAGTTCCTGCTCGCAGCCGGCAGCAAGGGCAAGCGGTACGCGCTGCCGCACGCGCGGATCATGATGCACCAGCCGGCGGGTGAGACCAGCGGGACGACCAGCGACGTCGTCGTCCAGGCCGAGAACGTCCGGCACCTCAAGGAGGTCATGCACCGGCTGCAGGCCGAGCACACCGGCCAGCCCGTCGAGACGGTAGCAGCGGACGCCGAGCGCGACCGCTGGTTCACGGCCGAGCAGGCGCTGGCCTACGGCATGATCGACAAGATCGTGGACCAGGTGGACGACGTCCGCCCTGGCGCAAGGCGACGGGCCGGGCTCTGAGGCCTCACGCCGCGAGCAGCACCGCCTCGCCTCTCCGGCCGGCGCCGGACGTGCCGGCCGGGGCCGCCTGCTCCGCCTGCAGCGGATGGCGGGACGACGAGAAGCCCGCCGCACGGCGAGCAGCGGACGACAGGACACGAACCCTGCGGCTCTCCTCCTGCGCCGCCAGCGCGAGGGCGAGCTCGGCCCAGGCCCGCTCCACGAGGTCGACGAGCCGCATGCCGAGCGCCTCGCACACGGCGGCGAGCACCTCGGAGGACGCCTCCTTGCGCCCGCGCTCGACCTCGGACAGGTAGGCGGTGGAGACCCGGGCGTCGGCCGCGACGTCGGCGAGCGTGCGCCGCTGCTCCCGGCGCGTGCGCCGCAGGATGCCGCCGACCAGGTCGCGCAACAGCGGTTCGCGGGTGTGTTCGAGCGTGCCGGGTCTGGCTCCGGGCCCACCCTCGTTCGTGGTGCCGAGCCCGGCTGTACGTGCGGTACCCATCGAGATCATCGTCATCTGCCCACTCCCGCCGTTGGTACCCGTCACGGTACCCAACCCCACTGACACCGTAGGTCGTTCCGGCGTCTGCTCCTGGCGTAACGGGGGCGGCGTGACTCCTGGCGGCGTGACTCCGGGGGCGCGAGGCCGGACGGCGGAGCCAGGGTAAGTGTCAGTGCCTGCTGGCAGCATGGGACCACCGACCAGGAAAGGACAGCGGTGTTCGGATCTATCGAGGTGCGCGGAGCTCGCGAGAACAACCTGCGGGGAGTCTCCGTCGACATCCCCAAGCGGAAGCTCACCGTCTTCACGGGAGTGTCCGGCTCGGGCAAGAGCTCGCTCGTGTTCGGCACGGTCGCCGCCGAGTCGCGGCGGCTGATCGACGAGACGTACTCGGCGTTTCTCCAGGGCTTCATGCCGTCGCGGCCGCGGCCCGACGTCGACACCCTGTCGAACCTCTCCGCGGCAATCGTCGTGGACCAGGAGCCCATGGGTGCCAACGCGCGCTCGACGGTCGGCACGGCCACCGACGCCTACACGATGCTGCGTGTCATCTGGTCGCGGCTGGGCCAGCCGCACATCGGCGGGTCCAACCTCTTCTCCTTCAACGACCCGCAGGGCATGTGCGCCAGGTGCGAGGGCCTGGGCCGCGTCTCGGCCATCGACACCGAGGCCCTGGTGGACCGCAGCAAGTCGCTCAACGAGGGTGCCATCACGTTCCCGAACTTCGGTGTCGGCAGCTGGTACTGGAAGGTCTACGCCGACTCGGGCCTCTTCGACGTCGACAAGCCGCTGGCGGACTACAGCGAGACCGAGTGGCACGACCTGATGTACGGCGCTGAGCGGAAGATCGTCGCGGGCGGCATCAACGCCACGTACGAGTCGCTGGTCCCGAAGATCACGCGCCTCTACCTCGTCAAGGACGTCGAGTCGATGAAGGGCGCTATGCGTGCGGCCGTCGACCGGCTCGCCACGTTCACGGCCTGCCCGGACTGCGGCGGCACCCGGCTCAACGACCGGGCACGGTCGTCGCTGGTCAAGGGCAAGCACATCGGCGAAGCGGCCGCCATGCAGCTCACCGACCTCGCCGAGCTCGTGCGCGACCTCACCGACCCGCAGGTCCAGCCCATCCTCGACGGGCTGGGCGACCTGCTCGCCACGTTCGAGCAGATCGGGCTGGGGTACCTGTCGCTGGACCGGGAGTCGTCGTCGCTGTCCGGCGGAGAGGCTCAGCGCACCAAGATGGTGCGGCACATGGGTTCGGCCCTGACGGACATGACCTACGTGTTCGACGAGCCGACGATCGGCCTCCACCCGCACGACGTGCGGCAGATGAACGCGCTGCTCCAGCGTCTGCGGGACAAGGGCAACACGGTGCTCGTCGTCGAGCACAAGCCCGAGGTCATGGCGGCGGCCGACCACCTCGTCGACATGGGGCCCGGGGCCGGCACGCACGGCGGCACCGTCGTCTACGAGGGCGACCTCGCGGGGCTGCGCAACTCCGGGACCGCGACGGGCAAGCACCTGGACCAGGCCGTCACCGTCAAGCGGACGACGCGCACCCCGACCGGGGTGCTCCGGATCGACCACGCGACCCTGCACAACCTTCAGGACGTGTCGGTCGACGTCCCGCTCGGCGTGCTCGTCGCGGTGACCGGAGTCGCGGGGTCCGGCAAGAGCTCCCTCATCCACGGTTGCCTGCCGCGCGACGGCGTGACGTTCGTCGACCAGTCGGTGATCCGCGGGTCGCGGCGGTCGAACCCGGCCACCTATACCGGGATCCTCGAACCCATCCGCAAGCAGTTCGCCCGCGCGAACGGCGTCAAGCCCGCACTGTTCAGCGCGAACTCGGCCGGCGCGTGCCCGGCGTGCAAGGGGGTGGGCCTGATCTACACGGACCTCGCCTTCATGGCGGGTGTCGCGAGCCCGTGCGAGGCGTGCGGCGGCAAGCGGTTCACCGACGAGGTCCTCGGCTACACCCTGCGCGGCAAGAACATCGCCGACGTGCTCGCCATGTCCGTCGAGGAGGCGCTGGGCTTCTTCACCGAGAAGGCGATCGTGCCGATGCTCTCCCGGCTGTCCGACGTCGGGCTGCACTACATCTCGCTCGGACAGCACCTCAACACCCTGTCCGGCGGCGAACGGCAGCGGCTCAAGCTCGCGATCGAGATGGGCGGCGACACCCCGGCGTTCGTCCTCGACGAGCCCACCGCCGGCCTGCACATGCAGGATGTCGACAACCTGGCCGGCCTGCTCGACCGCCTCGTAGACTCCGGCCGGTCGGTCATCGTCGTCGAGCACAACCTGTCGGTCGTCGCGCGTGCCGACTGGGTGATCGACATGGGCCCCGGCGGCGGGCACGACGGCGGCCGGGTCGTCTTCGCGGGCACCCCGGCCGACCTCGCACGCGAGGAGGCGTCACTGACCGGCCGCCATCTCGCCGAGCTGATCTCCTGAGCGGAAGGTCCAGCGAAGGGTGCGGGCCGAGGGACGAGGCAGGCGCCCGAAGCGGAACCGCGGGCTCAGGAGATACCCACAGAGCCTGACGCCGGAGCACCGAGTGCCCCCACCCGGGTTCGAACCGGGACTGTGCCGGGTTTAAGCCGGCTGCCTCTGCCAGTTGGGCTATGGGGGCGCACCCCAGAGACTACCGAGGGCACACTGCCCGAGGAGACTATTCGCGGGACCGACTTCGGCCCCTTGCACGATCCTGACTACGAGTTCGGTCGGTTGCTTCGAGATCGGTCAATCAAC
>NZ_JBHXBG010000166.1:0-11646 GCF_042726755.1 Promicromonospora sp. NPDC060271
GGCCGGGGACCACCCGAGTGGCCCCCGGCCGCGTCCATTGCGGCACCGCCCGGCGTGTCTTTCCCCAGGTGGCGTTCCCGTCGGCGTCCGTGGCCCAGTACCAGCAAGACTCGTTGCCCTCCGGCCAGCCCTCCG
Source organism: Promicromonospora sp. NPDC060271 (assembly GCF_042726755.1). NCBI lineage: Bacteria > Bacillati > Actinomycetota > Actinomycetes > Micrococcales > Promicromonosporaceae > Promicromonospora > Promicromonospora sp. NPDC060271. The sequence goes on from NZ_JBHXBG010000166.1 coordinate 136, forward strand.
GCATGTCCTCCCAGGCCTCGCGGCGGCCGTAGGGCGTCATGTCGAGCAGCCCGAAGATCCCGGCGGCCGGCTCGTTGCCACGGCCGGTCGTCCGGTAGGTGAGGAACACGCGGTCGCCGTCGCGCAGGAAGCAGACGATGTGGCCCATGTCGACGCCGACCGGTGCCTCGAGGCCCCGCACCGAGTACCAGGGCTCGGTGTAGCCCATGAACTCCAGGTAGGGGGCGACCTCGTCCCACGGCCCCTCGGTCAGCATCGCGAACGAGACCCCGCGCGCCGCGAGGTACGGGGCGGACTGCTGGATGTGCCACGTGTTGATGGTGCAGCCGGGGCACTGGCGCTCGAACGGCTCGCCGTCGTGCCACATGTGCTGGTAGACGACGAGCTCGTCGCGGCCCTGGAACAGGTCGACGAGCGGTACGGGCCCGTCGGCCCCCGTGACCCGCACGGCCGGGTCGATCTCGACCATCGGCAGCCGGCGCCGGGCGGCGGCGAGGGCGTCACCGGCGCGGGTGTGCTCCTTCTCCCTGGTCAGGAGCTCGGCCCGCGCCGACTGCCAGCTCTCCCAGTCGACGACGGGCGGGCGAGCGGGCCGGTCGGTCGTCGCTGATGTCTCGGTCACGGTGTCCTCCAACGTGTCGGGGCGGCACGGTCGTGGCGCCCCGTACCTACCGACGACCGACCGGCCCGTAATTCATCGGCGCCGCCTCGTCCGCGCCGTCCGCTCGGCGAGCACTCTCAGCGCGGCCCCGTCATGCCACGGCGGTCCCTTCGAGCTCGACCAGCTGCCCCGGGATCGCCAGCCGGGTCACCCCGAGCATCGTGGTCGACGGCGACACCTGGGCGGCACCCAGGCGCGACGCCAGCACCCCGTAGTGCTGGAAGAGCAGGTCGACGTCGGTGGTGTAGACGTTGAGCCGGACGAGGTTCGCCAGAGACATCCCGGCCTCGCCGAGCACCGCCTCCAGGTTGGCGAGGCTCAGCGCGAGCTGGGCCGCCATGTCCCCGTCGTGCTCGGGCCTGCCGTCGGCGCTCATCGCCGTCTGCCCCGAGCAGTACAGGGTCCGCGTGTGCCCGGAGACCAGCTCACCCTGGTTGAACCCCATCGCCACCGACCACGTGACCGGGTTGACCGCCGTTCGTTCCATCGCCACATCAGCTCCATCTCGATTCGTAGGAGGTACGAGCCTCTCCACAAATCACGACACCCTGTGTCAGGTATTCCGTAGGATCTACGGATGCGCGCGGATCGCCTGGTCTCCCTGGTGCTGCTGCTGCGCCAGCGCGGCCGCCTGTCCGCCCAGGCGCTGGCCCACGAGCTCGAGGTCTCCACCCGCACCGTGCTGCGGGACATCGAGGCGCTCTCGGCGGCAGGCGTCCCGGTCTACGCCGAACGCGGCCGCCACGGCGGGTTCGCCCTGCTGCCCGGGTTCCGGACCGAGCTCACCGGACTGAACCACGACGAGGCCCTCGCCCTCCTGACCGCCGGTTCGGGCCGGGGCGAGCAGGTGTTCGGTCTCGGCTCGGCGCTCGCGTCGGCCATGCGCAAGGTCGTCGACGCGCTGCCGGAGGGCCACCGGGCCACTACGAGCGACGCGGCCCAGCGGTTCCTCGTCGACCCGGAGACGGACCTGCTCTCCCGCAGGGCGCCGGCGGACGAGGTGCCCGGCACCGTGATGGCCGAGGTCCGGCGGGCGGTGCTGGCCGGGCACAAGCTGCGCATCCACTACGCACCGGTCGACCGGCCGGCGAGCTGGCGCACCGTGGACCCGATCGGTCTGGTCACGGTGCGCGACAAGGGCTATCTGCTGGCCACGATGTCCGGGGCGGACCGCACCTACCGGCTGTCCCGGATCAGCGCAGCCGAGGAGCTCGCCGAACCTGCCGAGCGGCCGGACCAGGTGGACCTGGACCGGATCTGGCAGGAACGCAGCACCCGGTTCCGCACGGGCGGAGACCAGGTCGCCGTGCTCGTCCGGATGGATCCGGCCCGGCGCGAAGAGCTCGTGGGCACGGCGCTCGCCGTCCTCATGGAAGCGGTGGACGACGACGGCCGGCTCCGGCTGGAGGTGACGTTCCAGGACCTCCGGCACGCCGTCTGGGCGCTCTGGCAGCTCGGCACGGACGCGGAGGCGCTGGCCCCGCCGTCGGTACGCACCGCCCTCCGGGACCGCGCCGTCGCGGTGGCCGCCCGCTATGCGGCGCCGTCCGGGTAGAAGAGCCGGCGGCACGGGTCGTTCGGGCTGGACGGCGCCGCGGCCGGCCGTCTCCTACGGCGTGTTTCGGAAGTGGCTCGCGGTACCTGATGCCGGCTGACTGACTCCGAAAGACTTCCTATGCGCGCGGCTCCACCGTCAGCGCCTCGGCGAGCACCGTCCGCATGTCACGCGGTGCGCGCCCGAGGATCTGGCGGACGCCGTCGGTCGGCGACTCGTTGCGGCCGTCGAAGACCTCACGGCAGAGCTCGGTGAGCAGGGTCGCGGTCTCGGGCCCGGCCTCGGCGGCGACCGCGGCGTGGAACTCGTCGAAGCCCATCGGCAGGTACTGGACGGCACGCCCGCTCAGCTCCGTGAGCAGGGCTGCGACCTCGGCCATCGTGAGCGACTCCGGACCGGTCACCTCGTACCGGCGGCCCGCGTGCCCGTCACCGGTCAGCGCCTCGACGACCACGGCGGCGACGTCGTCGACGGAGATGAACGGCTCCCGCACGTCCCCGGCGGCCAGTGCGAGCACCCCGGTCTCCAGGGCTGCGGCCAGCATGCCCTCGGTGAAGTTCTCGGTGAACCAGCCCGCGCTCACCACCGTCGAGGGGATGCCGGAGTCGAGCACGATGTCCTCGCAGCGGCGGGCGCCGAGCTCACCGCGCCCGGAGAGCAGCACGATGCGCCGCACGCCCGCCTCCCGGGCGACCTCGGTGAGACGGCTGATGACGACTTCCGCGCCGGGTGCCGCGAGGTCGGGGACGTAGGTGACGTAGAGGCGGTCGACGCCGGCAAGGGCCTGGGCCCAGCCGTCGGGCTGCTCCCAGTCGAACCGCGGGCTGGTGCCGCGGGCGAGCCGGCGGACGGTGTGGCCGCTGGACTCGAGAAGGGCCGACACGCGCCGTCCGGTCTTGCCGGTGGCGCCGATCACGGCGAAGGTGGGCTGCTGCGTGGGGTTCGTGTTGGTGTCCATGCGTCCATCGTGAGTCCCGCGTCCCGGACGCAACATCCCCTCACGTCCGCAATTCTGTGCCGTGCGTCCAGGATCGCGAACACATCCCGGACGTACGGTAGATCGGCATGTCAGGCTGGACGCATGATCAATTCCCGTCCCGCCCCGGACACCGGTCTGCCCGTGCCGAAGCTGCTCCTGACCGGCCCGCAGGACTCCGCTGCACCGATCGGCGACGGTCTCCACCTGCTGCGCTTCACCGGGGCGCTGTACTGCCAGGCCGACCTCACGGCGCCGTGGGGTGTGGCGTTCCCCGCGATCGAGCCGTGCATGATGCTGCCGGTGGTGCTCGCGGGGCGGTGCGTCCTGGAGATCGGCGGAGAGCTGCACACGCTGGAGGCGGGCAGTGCCGCGCTGCTGACGCGCGGCGTCCCGCACCGGCTGCTGAGCTCGCCCGGCGCGCCGAGCACCGATCTCCTCGACATACCGGTCGAGCGCGTGGGGGAGACCTACGAGCGCATGCGGTTCGGCGGCGGCGGGGAGCATACCCAGATCGCCTACGCCGCGTTGACCGTCGACGAGCCGCTCACCGCGCGGCTGGTCGCCGAGCTGCCGGAGCTGATCCGGGTGGACGCATGGGACGGCGGCCGGACGGGCGCGTTCGGGACGGTGCTGCGCCTGCTGGCCGACGAGGCGCAGACCCTGGAGCCGGGTGGCGAGGCGGTGATGACGAGGCTCGCCGACGTGCTGGTCATCCATGTCCTGCGGCAGTGGCTGCGCACGTCCGACACGGCGAGCACCGGCTGGCTCGCCGCCCTGCGGGACCCACACGTCGGCCGCGCGCTCGCCACGCTGCACGCTCGCCCCGAGCACGACTGGAGCCTCGTCGAGCTCGCCCGGCAGGCCGGCATGTCAAGGTCCGCGTTCGCCGAGCGGTTCACGGCGCTGCTCGGCGAGCCCCCGATGCGCTACCTGGCCGGCTGGCGTCTCGAGCAGGCGTACAGCGCGCTGACCACCACCACCGACCCGGTCGCCACGATCGCCCGCAAGGTCGGCTACGGCTCCGAGGCGGCGTTCGGCAGGGCCTTCAAGCGGCACCACGGCACGTCGCCCGGGGCGGTGCGCCGAACCGGGCCCGCTCGGTCCGCCGGGTGGCTGCGGACGGCGGCCGACGCCGCCCGCTGAGGTCACCGTTCGATCAAAACGACGTCCACTTTGTGGCGGCCGTCACATGCCCGGCGGTACTGTCACGAATCAGTACACGGATCAACCTCTGCCGGATCAACGATGATCGGAGACGGACATGAATCCCGCTGGACCTCGGAAGGTGGCCGCGCGCATCGGTGCGCTGGCCGGCCTCGGTCTCGTCCTGGCCGCCTGTTCCTCGGGTGGCGGCGGCGACCCCGCCGACTACCCCGAGGACGACATCGAGGTGATCGTGCCGTTCTCCGCCGGTGGTCCAACGGACACCGTGACGCGTATGGTCGCGGAGCCCATGTCGGAGGACCTGGGCGTGCAGCTCGTGGTGCAGAACGTCGACGGCGCGGGCGGCACCGTCGGGGCGGGTCAGGCCGCCACGGCCGACCCGGACGGCTACACGGTGCTCATGCACCACATCGGCATGTCCACGGCGCCCGCGCTCTACGAGGACCTCGCGTACGACCCGGTGGCCGACTTCAAGCCGGTGGGCCTGGTGACCGAGGTGCCCATGACGATCATCGCGCGCTCCGACTTCGAGCCGGAGACGTTCGAGGAGTTCGTGACCTTCGTCCAGGAGAACGCCGACACGGTGACGATGGCGCACGCCGGCGAGGGTTCGGCGTCCAACCTGTGCGGCCTGCTCCTGACGGACGCCCTCGGCGTCGAGGTGACGGCGGTGCCCTACGACGGCACGGGTCCCGCGATGACGGAGCTCGTCGGCGGCCAGGTCGACTTCATGTGCGACCAGACCACCAACACGACCGGCCAGATCACGGCCGGCGAGGTCAAGGCGTACGCGGTGACGACGCCGGAGCGCATCGACGCGCTCCCGGACCTGCCCACGACGGCCGAGGGCGGCCAGCCCGACATCGAGGTCAGCGTGTGGCACGGCCTGTACGTCCCGGCCGAGACCCCAGACGAGATCGTCACCAAGCTCACCGACTCGCTCCAGGTGGCGCTGGCCGACCAGACGGTGATCGACCAGATGGCCGACCTCGGCACGGCGCCGGTGAGCGAGGACCAGGCGACCCCCGAGGCGCACGCCGCGCTGCTCGAGGAGCAGATCGCGACCTGGGGCGAGATCATCGGCGCCGGACAGGGAGGCTGACATCGGCGTCCTTCGGCCCCGCTCGACGGGCGACCTCGTCTCGGGCCTGATCTTCGTGGGGCTCGGTGCGGCGTTCGCCGTCGGGGCGCTCGGGTACGAGCTCGGCTCCCTCCTCGAGATGGGTCCTGGGTACGTGCCGCTCGCCCTCGGCCTGGTGCTCGCCGCGCTCGGTGCCGTCATCGTCGCCAAGGCGTACGTCGCGCCGGACCCGGCGCCGGGTCCGGCGTCGGACGTGGTGCCGGACGCGCCGTCGGACGTGGTGCCGGACGCAGTTCCGGACGCCACGCCGTCCGACCGTGCGGTACCCGACTCGGACGTCCCGGACCCCCGGCCGCTCGCCGGGATCCAGTGGCGCCCGACGGTGGCGATCTTCGCCGCCGTCGGGTTCTTCGCGCTCACCGTCGACGGTCTGGGCCTGCTGCCCGCGACCTTCGGGACCGGCCTGCTCGCGGCCATGGCGCGGCCCGGCACCAGGCCGCTGCGGGCCCTCGTCATCGCCGCCGGCCTGACGCTGGCGAGCTGGATCATCTTCGTGGTCCTCCTGCAGCTGCGGCTCGCGCTGTTCGGCGACTGGCTCGGCGGGTAGGAGGCCCCGATGGACCTGCTCGACAACCTCACGCTCGGCTTCTCCGAGGCGCTGCAGTGGCAGAACGTCCTGTTCTGCCTGCTCGGCGTGGCGCTCGGCACCGCCGTCGGTGTGCTGCCCGGCATCGGGCCGACGGCGACCATCGCCCTGCTGCTCCCGATCACCTTCGGGTTCGACGACCCGACGTCGGCCCTCATCATGCTCGCGGGCATCTACTACGGTGCCCAGTACGGCGGGTCGACGACGGCGATCCTCCTCAACCTGCCCGGGGAGTCGTCGGCCGCCGTGACGGCGATCGACGGGCACGAGATGGCGCGCGCCGGGCGGGCCGGCGTGGCGCTCGCCGTCGCGGCGATCGGGTCGTTCGTCGCCGGGACCGTCGCGACGGTGGTGCTCGCCGTCGCCGCCCCGGTGCTGGCCCGCGCCGCGCTGTCGTTCGGCTCCGCCGAGTACTTCTCGCTGGTGGTCCTCGGCCTCATCGCGTCGATCGCGCTGGCGAGCGGGTCGACCCTCAAGGCGCTCGCGATGATCGTGTTCGGCATCCTGCTCGGCACGCTGGGGCAGGACACGTACACCGGGACGCCGCGGTTCACGTTCGGCCTGCGCGAGCTGTACCAGGGCCTGAACTTCGTCGCGGTCGCCGTCGGCGTGTTCGGCATCGCCGAGATCCTGCGCAACCTGCACGACCCGCGCACCAGGACCCGCGTCGTCAGCCGCGTGGCGAACCTGTGGCCGAGCCGGACCGAGCTGCGGCAGGTCGTCGCCCCGGTGCTCCGCGCGACCGGCCTCGGCTCCCTGCTCGGTGTGCTGCCGGGCGGCGGGCACATCCTCGCCTCGTACGCCTCCTACGCCGTGGAGAAGCGGGTCTCGCGGAACCCGGGCGAGTTCGGGCACGGGGCGATCGCTGGCGTGGCCGGGCCGGAGTCGGCGAACAACGCGGCGGCGCAGACGTCGTTCATCCCGCTGCTGACGCTCGGCCTGCCCGCCAACCCCGTGATGGCGCTCATGGCAGGGGCGTTCATCATCCAGGGCATCACGCCGGGACCAGACGTGATGACCGAGCAGCCCGCCCTCGTCTGGGGCCTGATTGCGTCGATGTGGATCGGCAACGTGCTGCTCGTGCTGCTCAACCTGCCGCTCGTGGGGCTGTGGGTGCGCATGCTCTCGGTGCCGTACTCGGTGCTGTTCCCGGCGATCGTGGTGTTCGCCTGCATCGGGACCTACTCGCTGAGTCAGAACCCGTACGACGTGCTCGCGGTCGCCGTCTTCGGTGTGCTGGGCTTCGTGCTGATCCGGTCCGGGTGCGAGCCGGCCCCGCTGCTGCTCGGGTTCGTGCTCGGGCCCCTGCTGGAGGACAACCTCCGCAGGGCGCTGCTCCTCTCGCGCGGCGACCCCACCGTCTTCGTCACCCGACCCATCTCCGGGGTCCTGCTGGCGCTCGCCGCGGTCGTGCTGGTGGTCACGGTGCTGCCGATGATCCGTCGCAAGCGGGACGTGGTCTTCGCCGAGGACGAGTGACCTGTCAGACACCCCCGCACGTGTCAGACCCTCAGGTCACCCGAGTGACCTGTACGTCTGACACGTGCGGGAGCGTCTGACACGTGCGCCTCAGATCGTGAGCAGGCCCCGCGCCAGGGCTGTGACCGCGCCCGCGACGGCCACCGTCAGCGCGATCGCCGACGCGACGCGGGTGGGGACCCGGCGGGCCAGGAGGGCACCGAGGCCTACGCCCGCGAGCACGCCGGCGAGAAGCACCGGCCAGACCCACCACGCCGGGAGCTGGCCGGGCGGGATCGCGCCGAAGGCCAGCTTGGTGGCCACCGACATGGTGTTCATGACGACGAGCAGCGGCTGCAGGGTCGCGGCGAACGACCGATGGTCCCACCGGGTGGCGAGCGCGTAGGCGGTCCACGCGGGTGCGGCCACGCCCGACGTCGTGTTCATGAAGCCCGCCGCCAGGCCGGTCGCGACGGCCACGGAGCGGCCCTTGATCCGGACCCGCCGGCGGAGGACCGCCGACGCCGCCAGCGCGAGCAGCACCGAGCCACCGACCAGGATGTCGAGCCACGCGGCGTCGGCCCCGCGCACGGTGAGCGCCCCGAGCACCGAGCCGACGAGCATCAGCGGCAGGATCGTCACGACGCGGCGCCACTCGACCCGGTCGCGCAGGGCCCGCAGGATGAGCAGTGCCGTGACGATGGCGGCGACGTTGCTGACCAGGACGCCGACCGACGCCCCGAGGAGCACGGTGAGCACCGGGGCGGCCACCATGCCGAGACCCATCCCGGCGACGCGCTGCAGGCCGGCCCCGAGTACGACCGCCACGCAGGCTGCGATCAGGGCCGTCGTCTCCACCCGGCCACGTTATCCCGCCGCCGTTCGGCGGCGGGACGGCGTGGTCGTGTCAGGCGCTCACGTTGGTGTCGTACTCGACGTCCCGCGTCTCGTGCGTCATGAGCAGGGCGACCAGCGTGATCACCGCCATCGCGGACAGGTAGATGCCCACCAGGACGGGGGAGCCGTCGGCCTGTGCCCACAGCCACACCGCGATGAACGGGGCCACCGCCGCGCCGAGGACCGACGACAGGTTGTACGCGACACCCGAGCCCGTGTACCTGACGTTGGACGGGAACAGCTCCGGCAGGACGGCGGCCATCGGGCCGAACGTGAGGCCCATGAGCGTGAAGCCCAGGATCAGCAGCGTCTGCACGCCGAGGTCACCCGCCGCGAACAGCGGCACGAACGTGCCGCCGAACAGGATGATCGCAACGGTGACCCAGATCAGGTGCTTGCGGCGGCCGAACCGTTCCGCCAGCGGACCGGACACCAGCGTGAAGACGCCGAAGAACACGACGCCGATGATCAGCATCCAGAGGAAGTCGATCTTCGCGTAGCCGAGGCCGGCCGGGGCGCCGTCGGCCGGCGCGGTCGGGGCGACGCCGTAGTTCAGCGTGAACGTCGTCATCAGGTAGAACAGCACGTAGGTGGCCAGCATGATGAAGGTGCCGGACACGATCTGCTTCCAGGACGTGCGGAACACCCGGGCCACGGGCACCTTGGTGACGGCCTCGGCCTCCAGCACCCTGCGGAACGCCGGCGTCTCCAGGAGCGAGAGCCGCACCCACAGGCCGACGATCACCAGGATCGCGGACGCGAGGAACGGGATGCGCCAGCCCCAGTCGGAGAACTGCTCCGGCGTGAGGGCGGTCGACAGGGCGATGAACACCGTGTTGGCCAGGATGAAGCCGATCGGCGCGCCGAGCTGCGGGAACGTGCCGTACACGGCGCGCCTGCCCTGCGGGGCGTTCTCCGTGGCGAGCAGTGCGGCACCGCTCCACTCGCCGCCGAGGCCGAGGCCCTGGGCGAACCGGCAGAGCACGAGCACGGCCGGCGCGGCGAAGGCCCAGCCGGGCGTCGACGCCGCGGGGATGAGGCCGATCAGGATCGTCGCGATACCCATCGTGAGCAGCGAGGCCACGAGCGTCGTCTTGCGGCCGATCCGGTCACCGAAGTGGCCGAACAGCACCGAGCCGAGCGGCCGCGCGAAGAACGCGACGCCGAACACGGCGAAGGACGACAGGAGCTGCGTCGTCGGGTCCTGGGCGTTCGGGAAGAACAGCGCCGGGAACACCAGCGACGCAGCGGTCGCGTAGATGTAGAAGTCGTAGAACTCGATGGAGGTGCCGATGAGGGACGCGACGACGACGCGGCCCCTGGGGTTGCCGGCCGGAGGCTCGCCCTGCCCGCCGGAGGCGGTCCCGGCGGTCGATGATGCGGAGGTGCTCATGGCTGGGACATTAGGAGGAGGTCCGCGATCCGGGAAGGGCGTCTCACTGTATGGATACCCCCTTGACGTAGGCTGCCGACCGCGACCTCGCGCGCGTGTGCGCACCTGGCGTGTCGTGATGCGGCAGCGTGCGTCGCGAGTGAAGGTGTAGTGAACGGTGAATACTCCCGCCCGTGCCCGTGTTGGCACGACCGGCGGTGGGGGGCAAGGATCAGGACCGACCCGGGCGCCCTCAGCCCTCAGCCATTGAGAGTCCGACCCCACAGCCGGAAATCCATCATCGGTACAACGAGATGACGACGAGGATATGAACGATCTGCTGTATGTGAACGGCGGCAACCCGCTCAACGGGACCATCACCGTTCGAGGCGCAAAGAACTTCGTGTCGAAGTCCATGGTGGCTTCCCTGTTGGGGGAGACCCCCAGCGTGCTGCGGAACGTACCGCAGATCCGCGACGTCAAGGTCGTCTCGGGGCTCCTGGACCTGCACGGTGTGAACGTCAAGTACGACACCGACGCGGGAATCCTCGACCTCGACCCGTCCAACGTGGAGTCGGCGCACGTGGCCGACATCGACGCCCACGCGGGTTCCAGCCGCATCCCGATCCTGTTCTGCGGGCCGCTGCTGCACCGCCTCGGCGAGGCGTTCATCCCGGACCTGGGCGGCTGCCGGATCGGCGACCGGCCGATCGACTACCACCTGGACATCCTGCGCCAGTTCGGCGCCGTCGTCGACAAGCGGCCGAACGGCATCCACCTGCGGGCGCCGCGCCGCCTCCAGGGCACCAAGATCTCCCTGCCGTACCCGTCCGTCGGCGCCACCGAGCAGACGCTGCTGACGGCGGTCCGCGCCGACGGCATCACCGAGCTCTCGGGCGCGGCGATCGAGCCCGAGATCATGGACCTCATCGCGGTGCTGCAGAAGATGGGCGCCATCATCTCGGTCGACACCGACCGCGTGATCCGCATCGAGGGCGTCGACCGCCTCGACGGCTACACCCACACCGCGCTGAACGACCGCATCGAGACCGCGTCGTGGGCCGCCGCGGCCCTGGCGACGGGCGGTGACATCACCGTCAAGGGCGCCACCCAGCCCGAGATGATGACGTTCCTCAACACGTTCCGGAAGGTCGGCGGGCGGTTCGAGGTGCAGGACGACGGCATCCGCTTCTGGCACCCCGGCGGCGACCTGAAGTCCATCGTGCTCGAGACCGACGTGCACCCGGGCTTCATGACCGACTGGCAGCAGCCGCTCGTCGTCGCGCTCACGCAGGCCACCGGCCTGTCGATCGTGCACGAGACCGTGTACGAGAACCGCTTCGGCTTCACGGACGCGCTGCGCAAGATGGGCGCGACCATCCAGGTCTACAAGGAGTGCCTGGGCGGCAGGGACTGCCGGTTCGGCCAGCGCAACTTCCACCACTCCGCCGTCGTCTCCGGCCCGACGCCGCTGTCGGCCGCCGACATCGAGGTGCCCGACCTGCGCGGCGGGTTCAGCCACCTCATCGCGGCCCTGGCCGCGAAGGGCCGGTCCACGGTGCGCGGCATCGGTCTGATCGACCGCGGCTACGAGAACTTCCAGGACAAGCTGCTCGCCCTCGGCGCGGACGTCACCCGCGGCTGACCCGCGAAGGTCCGCGAAGTAGAGCGCCTGTCCGAGTCTCCCAGGGTTGCCCT
>NZ_JBHXBG010000167.1:0-11505 GCF_042726755.1 Promicromonospora sp. NPDC060271
TATTTGCCCCCTCAGCGCGGCCAAGGGGGCAAATACCCAGCACTCAACGGGCCGCGTGGGTGAGGGCCGTCAGCAGGTCTTGCCAGAGGTCCTCGACGTCCTCCAGGCCTACCGACAGGCGGACCAGGTCGGGGGAGATGCCCGCGTCCTTACGGGCTACCTCGTCCATGATCCGGTGGGTCAGGGAGGCCGGATGCTGGATCAGGCTGTCGACGCTGCCGAGGCTCACGGCCGGCGTGATCAGCCGGACGGCGGAGACCAGCGCCACCGGGTCCACGGACGTCTCGAACGAGACCATCGCCCCGCCCACGCGCGGGTAGTGCACTCGCGTCACCCGGGGGTGCTCCGCCAGCCGTCGCGCCAGCTCCGCCGCCGTGGCCGACGCCGCCCGCACCCGCACCGGGAGGGTCGCCAGCCCGCGCAGGAGCTCGTAGCCCGCCATCGGGTGCAGCATGCCGCCGGTCAGGAACCGGACCTGCCGCAGCGACCGGGCGAACTCCTCGGAGCAGGCGATGACACCGCCCATCACGTCGCCGTGCCCGCCCAGGTACTTGGTGGCGCTGTGCAGCACCAGGCTCGCGCCGAACGTCAGTGGCCGCTGCAGCACGGGCGTTGCGAACGTGTTGTCCACGAGGAGCGGCGCGGTGCCGCAGGCGTCGGCCAGCGCGCGCAGGTCCACCTCGGTGAGGGTGGGGTTGGCGGGGCTCTCGACGACCACGAGCCCCGTCCGGTCGGTGACGGCCGACGCCGCCTCGTCGGGCGCCACCCACCGCACGGTGTTGCCGAGCAGGCCGGAATCGAGCAGGTGGTCAGTCGTCCCGTACATGGGCCGGACGCCGACCACCTCCGGCTTGCCCGCTGCGACCTGGGCCAGCAGGCAGGCCGACAGCGCGGCCATCCCGCTCGCGAACGCGACGGCGGCCTCGGCGCCCTCGAGCTCGGCGAGCGCGTTCTCGAAGCGGCGCACCGTCGGGTTGGCGACGCGGCCGTACACGGGCGGGCCGCCGTCGTCGTGCCCCGCCGCGAACTCGTCCAGGCGCTCGGCCTCGCCGACGACGTCGTACGACGGGTAGGTGGTGGACAGGTCGATCGGCGGGGCGTGCAGGCCCAGCGCGGCCAGGTCGTCCTTGCCGGCGTGGACGGCGCGCGTGTTCCAGGAGTGGGCGCTCCCTGCGAGCGGGGTCTCCGCGTGCGTGGTCATGGAGGACTATCGGCACCCGGGACCTCGTATCCCGGTCAGGCATGCTAGAAATTCGGCCTATGGGCCAGAACGTGATCCTGGATTCGGTAGACCGTGCGCTGCTGGACGAGCTGCAGAAGGACGGTCGACTCTCGAACAAGACGCTCGCGCAGCGCGTGGGCGTCGCGCCGTCGACGTGCCTGGCCCGCACGCAGCGGCTGCAGAACGCCGGGGTGATCCGCGGCTACCGCGCCGAGATCGACCCGGCCGCCGTCGGGCGCGGGCTGCAGGCCATGCTGATGGTGCGGCTCACGACCCACTCCCGGCCCCTGCTGGGCCCGTTCGTCGAGTGGGTCCGACGGCTCCCGCAGACACGAGCCGTGCACCACGTCTCCGGGCCCGACGACTTTCTGATCCATGTGGCCTGCGTCGACACCGACGAGCTGCAGCGTGTGGTCCTCGACCTCACGGCGCGCGGCGAGGTGGGCCGGGTGCAGACCGACCTGGTGTTCTCCTCGTGGACCTGCGGCCCGGTCACCCCGGCAGGGTGACGTGTCAGACGTACAGGTCACCGGAGTGATCTGTACGTCCGACACGCGAGCGCCGGGTCAGAGCGCCTGGCCCAGCAGGTCGGCGAACAGCGCGTCCGCGTCGACGTCCAGGCCCCGGGCTGTGAACCAGGCGCACACCGTGCGGCAGTCCCGCAGCAGCACGTCGCTCGCGAACGGGTTCGCCACCAGGTCCACGACCTGGGGCAGGTCGATGATGACCAGCCGCTCGCCGTCGGCCAGGATGTTGTACGGCGACAGGTCGCCGTGCGCGAAACCGAGCCTGGCCAGCACCGACATGCCGTCCGTCAGCTGCTCCCAGTACGACTCGAGCAGGTCGTCCGACGGGCGTTGCCTGGTCAGCCGTGGTGCGGCGACCGCCTGGACGCCGCCGGCGTCGTCGGTCACCTCGGTGCCCACGAACTCCATGAGCACCTCCGTGCCGTCGATCTGCACCGGATAGGGCACCGGCGCCCCCGCGGACCAGAGGTTACGCAGGGCGACGAACTCGGCGTCGGCCCACTGGGTGGCCGAGACCGCGCGACCCCACGCGGACTTCCGGTCCTCCATGGCGCGCTGGTCGCGGGTCCGGCGCGTCCGGCGCCCCTCGGTGTACTCGGTGCCGCGGTGGAACTGCCCGTGCTCCAGGCTGCGGTACCGCTTGGCCACCAGGAGGCAGCGTTCGGCGCCGCCGGGCGGCGTGTCCCCGGACGGCGCGCTCGCCGGGACCGCGCGCTCGATCAGGAAGGCGTCTGCCTCCTTGCCGGTCTTGAGGATGCCGAGCTCGGTGTCGAACGCGGCGTCCCGGGTGACCAGCCAGTCGGGCAGGGGCTCGGGTCCGCGCTGTCCCTTGGCGACGGACCGCCAGGTGGACCAGCGCTGCCCGGGGCCGGGCTCGACGAGATCCTGGTCGAGGTCCCGGGTGGGACCGGCGTGCGCGGGACCGGCTTCGGACGGGTCCGCCCCGAGCGTGCTCGGGTGCGGGCCCTCCAGCTCCTCGCGACCGATCCGAGCGCGCCGGGCGGTGCGCAGCTCGTCGTCGGTCGGCCGGGTGCTGGGCTGGGTGGTGCTCCTGTTCGCGGCCTGGATCAGGAGGGACTTCGGTGCTTCGGGAAAACGGGGCAAGACGGTGCTCCTTGATGCTGGAGCACTGCCGGATCAGTCCCGGGTGCTCCTGGTGACAGTGGCGTCTGCTGCCGCGAAGGCAGCCGCGCGAACGACGTCGTCCATGACTGCCTCCTTCCTGTCCGCACTCCCCGAGTGCCTGTGCTGGCCGGTCAACAAGCCGCCTCGAAGTGCAGGCTCGGTGACCGTGCGCCGAGCATGTCACGACCGTGCGGCGGCCCGCACCTGATTTATCCGAAGAGAGTTCTCAGCTCCACGGCAGGGCGTTCTCTATCGACTCCCACACCGAGTCGCGCACGTCCTGGGTGGTGTCCTGGACCCCCTGCTCGAGGTCGTCCTGGATCTGCTCCCGCTGCTGCTCGAACGAGTCACGCGCGTCCTGCGTGACCTGCTGCGCGTAGCCGACGACGCCCTGCACGGCGATCACGATCACCCACACCACGACGACGAGCCAGAACGGCCACGTGCGTCCGCCGCGGCGCGTCCGGACCGCCCGGAAGAGGTTCACGACGGCCGAGGTGACGATGCCGAGCAGTGGGATCGACAGCTCCGCCATGCGCGGCAGCCACACGGGGTCCAGGTTCAGGGCCGACACCGTGATCTCGCCGAGCGCCGTGAACAGCGGCAGCCCGGCCGCGCTGGGCATGGCGTCGAACCCGGGGACGAGACGCACGAGCTGGTAGAGCGCGAGCGCGAGCAGCACACGCGGGATCCAGCCGAGCAGGGCGGCCAGCACGCCCAGGCCGCCGCCGGAGTCGCGCCGGCTCGCATCGCGCTCCCTGCGGTCCCGGGCGTCCAGGGTGTCCGGAAAACCCCTGTCGTCGCGTCGCGGCGGAGGCCCGGCCGGCTGGACCGGAGGCTGGGCGGGCGACTGCGGCGGGAGGTTCGGCTGGGTGCGGGCCGGGGCGGCGGGCCGCTGGGCGGGCGCGGGCGCCAGGCGGGTGTCGGACGCCGGAACCGGGCGGAACGCGGGCGCCACCTGTGTGGCCTGCTGGTTGGTCACGGGCGCCGGTGCCGTCGCCGACGTCGTCCGCTGGGCCGGCCGGGCGGACTGCCGCCGGAGCGGGGGAGCCGCCGTCGGGCTGCCGGGGAGCGGCAGGCCGTGGCGCTGCCGGTAGGCGATCCAGCCGTCGAACGTGTCCGGGTATCCCTCGGGGGTGAAGGCAGGGGCCCAGCGCATGGCGGCCCACAGGTAGTCCTTGATCTCGGCGGGCGCGCGCCCGCCGGCCCGCTGCGGCCCGACGGCGGACAGGTAGGTGGAGATGACCTCCTCCGCCGCGCCGTCGAACCCGTCACCGTGCACCTGGTGCAGTCGGCCCATGAGCTGCTGGTCGTAGACGAGGTTGGTGACGGGCTCACCGTGCTGCACCGGGTTGCTCGCGAGCACGCTGGTCGGCGGGACGGCGGCCGAGGGGGCCCCGCTCCCCGTGAGCATCTCCGTGACGAGGCCGCGCTCGATTGTGGTGGCGCCCGCCGCGGCGAGCAGCGCGGGGTCGAGCGCCGCGCTGTCGTTGGCGAGCTGGGCCACGGTACCGATGAGGTTGTGCAGCGGCGGGCGGTCCTCGGGCTGGTGCCGGGTCATGGCCAGGACGAGCGGCAGCAGGCGGCGGTCGACCGGTCCGACGTCGGCCGCCGTCAGGTCACGCCCCACGAAGTTGAGGTCGTTCGGTAGCTGGCCCGTGGCGAGGAAGATCAGCAGCAGGCCCAGGCTGTACACGTCGGAGCGGGCGTGCGGCTTGCGCACGAACAGCTCGGGCGCCATGTAGGAGATGGTGCCCGCGGCGTGCGTCGACGTGCTGGTGCCGTGACCCTTGGCGATGCCGAGATCGATGAGCACGTACCGGTCGGGCGCGGCGATGATGTTGGCCGGCTTCACGTCCCGGTGCAGGAAGTGCTCCTCCTGGAGCACCGCGAGCGCGTCGAGGACGTCGCCGGCCACACGCAGCACCTCCCGCGTCGGCATCGGCCCCTCGGCGGACACCCGCTGGGACAGGGTCGGGCCCGGCACGAGCTCCATGGCGAACCACGGCGTGGGCGACTGCAGGTCGGCGGTGACGAGCCGCGGGAACCCGCGCCCGGCCAGCCGCTCCAGCAGCGCGGCCTCGCCGACGAACCGGTCCAGCGCGCCGAACTCGGAGTTGGTGAGCACCTTGAGGGCCACCTCGCCGCCCTGTCCGACGGCACGGTAGACGTGCGCGAACCCGCCGTGGCCGAGCGAGCCGACGAGCTGGAACGGGCCGAGGACCTCTCCGGTGGCCGGGATCCGCTGCCCGGTGGCGGTGGCGGTGGCGGGGACGGGGGTGGCACCGGGGTACCCCGCAGACCCGTTCGCGTGACCGGCGCCCGATGGCTGCACGACCCGTGTCGCGGCGGTCGGCGGCGGCGCCGTCAGCGGCGCTGCGGCGGGCGACGTCAGCACCCGGGTCGGTGCCGGCGGCGGAGGGACGGCAGCGGTCTGGTCGCCACCCCCGGCGGGCTGACCGGCGGGGCGTGCGGCCGTCGTGCGGGCGGTCTCGTCGGACAAGCAAGGACTCCTCAGCAGCGCACCGGCACAACCGGCTGGACCAGAGAAAATCTATCAGCGTCCCGCCACACCGCTCAGTAAAGAGGCTGACCCGTGACCTGTCAGCCGTTCCCGCCGGGCAGGGCGTCCTCGAGCTGGTCGGTCGCGTTCTGCCTCGCGTCCTCCACGCCCTGCTCGATCTGCTGCTCGACGGAGTCCTGCGCGTCCTTCTTCGCGTCCTCGACCGTCTCGTCGACGGAGTTCTGGACGTCCTGCCTGATGTTCTCGGTGGCCTCCTGCGCGTAGCCGACGATGCCGCCGACGGCGAAGACCACTATCCACGCGACGACCGCGAGCCCGTAGGGCCAGATCGCGATCGACGTGCCCAGCGAACGGATCGTGTTGAGCAGGCCGGCGAGCGCGATGCCGAGCGCCGGGATCGTCATGTTGGCCGCCTGGTCGGACCACTCGGGGTTGAGGTTGAGCAGGCCGAGCACACCGTCGCCGATACCGCGGAACAGCGGGAACTGCGAGACGTCCGGCATGACGTCGAACCCGGGGATCAGCCGGACGAGCTGGTAGACGCTCAGCACGAGCAGGGTCCGCGGGATCCAGGCCAGGACGGCGCCCGCCGCGGAACCGCCGGGGGAGTCGTCGCCCCGGTCCCGCTCGCGGCGCTGGATCGGCGGCGTCGGGGGCGTCTGCTGGGGCGCCTGGGGGCCGTAGACCTGGTCGAAGGGCTGCGGCTGGCCGTAGCCCGGCTGCTGGCCGAACGCCTGCGGTTGCTGGACCGGCGGCTGGCCATAGGCCTGCGTCGGCTGGACCGGCGGCTGGCCATAGGCCTGCGTCGGCTGGCCGTAGCCCGCCTGGCCCTGTCCGTAGTTCGGCTCGCCCGGGAAGGTGGCTGCCTGCGGGGGCGTGGGCTGCACGGTCTCGTACGGGCGGTACGGCCGCGCGGGCGGCGGGGTGGCGGCCCGGTAGTCCCGGCCCAGGTCGGTGCCCTGTTGCGGCATGCCCGACGGCGGTATCACCTGGGTCCGGTCGCCGTACTGGTCGCCGTACCCGGAACCGGCCTGCGGAGTGCCCGACGGCGGGAAGACCTGGGTCCGGTCGCCGTACCCGGTGTTGCCCTGCGGCGCTCCGGCCGGTGGCATCATCTGGGTCCGGTCGCCGTAACCAGCTCCGCCCTGGCCCGGACGAGCCGCCTGTCCTGACTGCCCGTCCTGGACCGCGTCCATCCACTGCGTGGCGGCATACGATAACGGTGCGCCGGGCTGCGCAACCGGGCGAGCGGGCGGCCGCTGGATCTGCGTGGGGTCGTCCGCCGGAGGAATGCGGCGGGTGGGCTCGTCGGACACGCGAAGCTCCTCGGTTGTGGTCCCGGTTTCGCGAGAACCTACCAGGTGGGGTGATTGGGGTGGCCACGCGGACGAACATGTCCGACCCTTGCTTCGGGGGCGATCCACGCGATGCCGCCTGCCCAGGAACTTCGGAGGAAACGTATGAGCTCTGACACCGTGCCCCGCTGGCCCCGGATCGACGCGATAGTCCGGGAAGACGGATCCGGTGAGGTGACGATCGACGGGACCTTCCACCCGATCACGACGGGCAGTCTGGAAGAGGCACGCGTGGAGGTGCTTCGCAAGGTCACGGAGAACGCCGCGAAGGTCGGCCGGCCCGTGCGGGCGTCCGCGACAGGGCCCGAGGGTCTGTGGAACCTGATCGTGCACCCGGACGGGACGGTGGTGCCGGAGGAGGACGAGCCCACGCCGCCGTCGGCACCGACGCCGCAGGTGCCGCCGGCCACTGCGCCTGCCGGTGAGGTGCACGGCGGGACGTCGGTCACGGTGCCCGAGGTGTCGCCGGGCCCGACGGCGGAGCCCGGGCCGGTGTTCGAGGACGCACCGGCGTTCGAGGACGCACCCGCTGTGGATCTGCCGCCGCGAGGCGAGCCGGCTGAAGCGACCGGTGGTGCGGACCAGGACTCGTTCGGCGCGCCCGTCGAGGCCGACCCGGAGGACACGGTGCGTCGTCTCCCGAGGACCTCCGAGACGCCTGACGCCGTGCCCGGCTCCACCTCGGCCTACGCGCCGAGCGGGGCGAACCCCGCGGCGGGCACTGCGTTCCCGGTCGAGGACGGAATGCGGGAGAGCCCGACGGACGACGCCAGGAGCGGCGCGGTCTCCGGCCCGCCGAGCACCGTCCAGGGCCGCCTGCCGAACCCGATGCCCGACTCGATGCCGAGCCCGATACCGAGCACCGCGCCGGGCCGGCCGGCGAGCCCACCGACCGCCGGCCCGGTCCACGCGGCGCCGGGCGGGCGGAGCACCGGCGGTGGGCTCTCCGCACCGCCGTCGGACCCGGTACCGATCACCGACGGGGAGCCTCCGCGCTCGCGGCGCGAGGCGCGCGAGTCGTTCCTCACGCACCAGCAGGACGAGGAGCCCGCGACGCGCGGGTTCCGCGGGATGCTGACCCGGATCGGCATCCGGGTCGGGCCGAGCGAGGCGGAGCGGGCGGAACGGGCCGACGAGCGCGCCGTCAGCCAGCACTGGCCGGGGCCGCGCACCATCTCGATGGTCAACGGCAAGGGCGGGGCGGGCAAGACGCCGTCGACCGTGCTGCTCGCGGCGGTCTTCGCGCAGTTCGGCGGTGCCGGCGTCGTCACGTGGGACAACAACCAGACGCGCGGCACGCTGGGCTGGCGCACGGAGCAGGGGCCGCACGAGTCGACGCTGCTGGACCTGCTGCCGCAGACGGACCGCCTGCTCGGCCCGTCGGCCCAGGCAGCGGACCTCGCGCGGTACGTGCACCACCAGACGCGCGACCGCTTCGACGTGCTGCGGTCCAAGCCGATAGCGATGGCCAACGAGCAGCGCATCGAGCCCCGGGACGTGGACGCCATCCACTCCGTGCTCTCCAAGTACTACCGGATGATCCTCATCGACTCCGGCAACGACGAGTCCGACCCCATGTGGCAGCGGATGATCGACCTGACCGACCAGATCGTCGTGGCCACGACCACGCGTGACGACCACGCGGAGGCCGGGGCGCTGCTGCTGGAGGCGCTGTCGACCCGTGACGGCCGGTCGGCGTACCTGGCGCAGCAGGCGGTCGTCGTCGTGAGCCAGGCCGACCAGAAGGAGCCGGCGAGCGAGCTGGAGAAGGTCGCCGACGGGTACCGGTCGCTGGCCCGCGCGGTGGTGACCATCCCGTTCGATCCCGGGATGGTCGACGGCCACCTCCGCTACGGCGCGCTGCGCCCGGACACCCGGCGAGCCTGGCTCGCGGCCGCCGCGGCGGTGGCTGGCGGCCTCTGACCCACCCGAACAGTTGAGTGCTGGATATTTGCGGCTTTCGAGCCCCGAAAGGCGCAGATATCCAGCACTCAACGAGGCAGGGTCAGGCCGGGAAGAGGGCCACCAGGTCGTACCAGACGGACATCGTGTCGAAGCCCATCTGGTCCAGCATGGCCCAGACGATGCCGACGATCGCGTACAGCGACATCGGGACGAGCAGGATCCACTCGCGCACCGACCCGGCGTCCCCGAGGATCGGGATCGCGAGGTTGCCGCCGGTCCGCCACATCCAGTCGAGCTCGATGCCGCGCTTGTTGCGCATCCAGTACGGGGACCGGAACTTCAGCGGCCACAGCAGCGGCACGCCGGCGGTCGTGATCAGGTCGCCGAGGATGTGCACGACGCAGCCGAGCGCCACGCTGAACGGCATCCAGTACCACTCCTCGGGCGCGAAGATCGCGATGAGGACCGCGAGCGTCACGGACATCGTCCACGGGAAGATCTTCGTGTCGCGCGTGATCTTCAGCGCCTTCAGGGCGAACGCGACGAGCAGCACGCACATGATGCCCGGTCCGATCAGGATCGCCCCGAACTCCTGGGTACCCGTGTCGATGCTCAGGAAGCTCAGCGCCCAGGCGATCGCCGTGAAGACGGCGACGCCGAGGATCGAGTGCGTGCCCTTGCGGTGCCCGCCCGACACCGCCTCGATACCCTTGACCACCACGTTCGACACGGGCTTCAACGAGTTCGCGATGGTGCCGGAGTGATGGTCGGCGTCGGGCAGCAGCGCCGCGCCCGCGCAGACGAGGGCTCCGGTGAACACGCTCGCGTCCGACACGGGGTACCAGCCGAAGGCGATCGGCGTCGAGGCGGTGACAGCTATCCAGGCCGCGGCTCCCGACGCGGCGTGGTGGCCTCCCATCATGGTGGTGTGCGCTCCAGTCCCGGGTCTCCCCGAATCGACAGATCATGTGGCAGCTCTGGCTCGCCTGCCCTGGCAGGACAGGCCGAAGTCCCTGGTGGCAGGGCCGAGCCAGGGCATTGAAGCAGGAGAGAGCGGTGGAGCGGGGGACGGCGCGCCGGTCCGCCGGTCAGGCGCCCGTCACGTACGCGTAGTGGTGGAAGTGCTGGTCACGGACGAAGCCCTCGGACTCGTACAGGCCCTGCGCCGCGACGTTGTCCCACGCGGTGGCCAGAGAGACCCGGATGGCGCCTGCCTGCTTGGCTCGGCGGCACGTCTCCCGCACGAGAGCACGAGCCGCGCCCGTCCCGCGGGCGTCGGGGGCAACGAACAGGTCGTTGAGGACCCAGGACCGGCTCAGGCTCACGGACGACCAGGTGGGGTAGCTCTGGGTGAAGCCGACCACCTCCTCGGCGGCCGGGTCGTCGGGCGCGGTGCCCTCCGGCCTCTGCACGGCGATCAGGAGCACGCTGTCGCCGGCGTCGCGGCGGGCGGTCAGGTAGGCGCGCGCTTCGGCGTCGGGCACCTCCTGGTCGTAGAACCTGAGGTACTGACGGAACAGGTCGACCACGGCATCGACGTCGTCGTCGGTCGCGGGGCGCACATCAACAGACACCTCGCGATCATGTCAGGCCCAAGGGGGTCGGCGCCATGACCTTCGGCGATACCGCGACGATCCCTGGGGTGATAGACGCGCGCGGCGCGCGAGCCCGGCACGGGTGAGCAGGGCGCCGCGCCCCGGAACACGCCGGACCCGCCGACGGTTGACAGAGGCGATGAATACCCAGCCACGCTTGTCCGTCCTTGACCTCGTGCCCGTCCGTTCGGGCCAGACCAGTGCTCAGGCCCTCGCGGCCTCGCTCGAGCTGGTGGCGCTCGCCGACCGCCTCGGTTACGAGCGCTACTGGTTCGCGGAGCACCACAACATGGCCGCCGTCGCGGCGTCGTCGCCGCCGGTCATGATCGCCGCCGCGGCCGCACGGACCGCCCGCATCAGGGTCGGGTCGGGCGGCGTGATGCTCCCGAACCACGCGCCGCTCGTGGTCGCGGAGCAGTTCGCGGCGCTGGAGGCCATCGCGCCCGGACGGATCGACCTCGGCATCGGCCGCGCCCCGGGCAGCGACCCCGTGGTCACGTCGCTGCTGCGCGCGACCGGTCCGACGGCTGACGTCGACCGGTTCCCGCAGCACGTCACCGACATCCTGAGCCTGATGGGGCCCGACGGCGCCCGCCTGCGCCTGGTCTCCGGCGACATCTACGACGTGCGGGCCACGCCCGCCGCCGGGAGCGTCCCGACCGTGTGGCTGCTGGGCTCCAGCGACTACTCCGCGCGCCTCGCCGCCGAGCTCGGCCTGCCCTACGTGTTCGCCAACCACTTCTCCGGCCAGGGCATGGACCAGATCCTCGCCCTGTACCGCGACGGCTACCGGCCGTCCGACGAGCATCCGGAGCCGCGTACGTTCCTCACGTCCAACGTGGTGGTCGCGCCGACGTCGGACGAGGCGCACGACCGCGCGCTGCCGCAGCTGCGACAGATGGCGAAGCTGCGGTCGGGGCAGAGGCTCGGCCCGCTCGAGACGGTCGAGGACGCGGTGCGCGCCACCGCCGACGAGCCCGCCGGTGGTCTGCTCGCCCAGTCGATCGAGTCGATGCGGGAGCGCTGGCTGATCGGCGACGCCCAGCACGTGGCCGCCGAGGTGCGCGGCCTGGCCGAGCGGCACGGTGTCGAGGAGGTCATGCTCGTCCCGGTCGCGGGTTCCCGCGCGGACGAGCCCCTGGACGCGACGCCGGGCCGTGCGCAGACCCTTGAGCTCCTGGCGAAGGCGCTCAAGGGTACGCGGCGTTCTGGCTGGTTCGGGAGGGGCGCGGGCTGGTCGAGCAGCCGGTGG
>NZ_JBHXBG010000168.1:0-11386 GCF_042726755.1 Promicromonospora sp. NPDC060271
CTCCAGCGCCGGCCGGCGTCGGCGTCCGACCTCGGCGGACACCCCTCGGTGTGACCACCACCACGTCACATCTGGTCTCGCTGTCCTGTCGAACAGGTAAGACCACCAGGAGGGTGTCATGGGAAGCATCTCAGGCAAGACATCGGAGAAGATCCTGATCGTCGGCGGTGGCTACGCCGGCTTCTACACCGCGTGGGGGCTGGAGAAGAAGCTCCGCCGGGGCGAGGCAGAGGTCACCCTCGTCGACCCGCACGGTTACATGACCTACCAGCCGTTCCTGCCCGAGGTCACGGCCGGTTCCATCGAGGCACGGCACGTCATGGTGTCGCTGCGCGGGCACCTGCGCCGCACCACGATCATCGCCGGCCACACGACGTCCATCGACCACGCGCACCGCACGGCGACGGTCCGGACCAACGACGGCGCGCTGCGCGAGATCCGGTACGACACAATCGTGGTGACCGCCGGCGCCGTGACCCGCACGTTCCCGGTCCCCGGGATCGAGCAGGAGGCGATCGGCCTCAAGCACGTCGAGGAAGCCGTCGCGATCCGCGACCAGCTCCTCACCGCCTTCGACCGCGCGGCCCTGCTCCCGCCGGGCAACGAGCGTCGGCGGCTCCTGACGGTGACCGTCGTCGGCGGCGGGTTCACGGGCGTCGAGGTGTTCGGCGAGCTGCTGTCCCTCGCCACGAGCCTGCTGCGCTCGTACCCCGAGCTCGGCCGCGACGACCTGGCCTTCCACCTCGTCGACTCGAACAAGCGCATCCTGCCCGAGGTCACCGACGAGCCCGGCCGCTGGGTGGTGGAGCACCTGAAGCGCCGGGGCGCGCGCATCCACCTGGGCACGCAGGTCGTCTCGGCCGCGGACGGCCGGATCATGCTGTCCACGGGCGAGTCGTACGGCAACGGCCTCCTGATCTGGGCCGCGGGCAACGGCAGCAACCCCGTCGTCGCGCGGAACACGGACCTGCCGGTCGACGAGCGCGGCCTGGTCCGCGTCCGGGCCGACCTGCGGGTCGGCACGGACGACGCGCCGGTACCCCACGCCTGGGCGGCGGGCGACAACGCGGCGGTTCCCGACCTCGCCTCCCCCGTGCCCGGCGCACGGACGGTGCCCAACGCCCAGCACGCGGTACGCCAGGGCAAGCTGCTGGCCGCCAACCTGGTCGCCGACCTCCGTGGCAAGCAGCCAAGGCAGTACCTCCACCACAGCCTCGGCGTGGTGGCCACCCTCGGCATCGGGCAGGGCATCTTCCAGTACCGCCGTCTGGTCATCAAGGGTTTCCTGGCCTGGCTCATGCACCGCGGCTACCACGTCCTGGCCGTCCCCACCTGGGAGCGCAAGGTGCGCGTGCTGCTCGTGTGGGTCTCGGCGGTGTTCTTCGGGCGCGACATCATCCCGCTCGCCACCGTGCAACGACCGCGGGCCGCCTTCCTGGCGGGCGGCGACCCGTTCGCGGGGATCGACGGCGCACAGGCCGACCTCGCGCGCGAGGCCGCTGCCCGTCCCGAGCTGAGCGTGGTGCGCGATGCCGGCTGACCCGGCCGGACGCCGGCCCCGCGCCGGCCGGCGCACCGTGGGCGCCGCCGTCCGCACGCTCGTCACCGACCTGGGCCGGCGCCGGGTGCACCTGCGCTGGTCCAACCTCTTCGGCGTCGTGACGTTCGCCTGCCTGCTCGTCCTCGCCGTGACCGGGGTGCTGCTCGCGACCTGGTACACGCCGTCGAACGAGCTCGTCACCTACGACGGGCCGTACGAGCCGCTGCGGGGCGCGACGGTCACCGAGGCCTTCGCCTCGACCATGCGCATCTCCTTCGAGCAGACCGGTGGTCTCCTGGTCCGCCAGACGCACCACTGGGCGGCGCTCGTCATGCCGGCGTCGATGATCATGCAGCTCCTGGTCACGTTCTTCACCGGCGGGTTCCGCCGTCCGCGGCAGCTGAGCTGGGTGCTGCTGGTCGTGGCCTTCGTCCTGGTGCTCGCCGCCGGGTGGAGCGGCTACGCCCTGCCGGACGACATGCTGTCCGGCACCGGCCTGCGGATCGTGGAAGGTGTGGTCCTCAGCATCCCGTTCATCGGGACCTGGGTGGCGAACTGGATGTTCGGCGGGCCGTTCCCCGGCCAGATCATCGAGAACCTGTACCCGGTGCACGCGATCATCGCGCCAGGGCTGCTCGTGCTGGTCATGGCGGCGCGCGGGGTGCTCGGCCTGCGGCACGGGCAGGCGGCCCACCCGCTGCCGAAGCCAACCCCGTCACTCGGCCTGCGCCTCTGGCCCGACGCCGCCCTGCGCGCCGCCGGGATGACCGGGATGACGAGCGCGGTGCTCGTGCTGCTCGGGGCTACCTCGACGATCAGCCCCGTCTGGTCCTACGGGCCCGCGTCCGTCGGGGAGGTCGGCGCCGGCAGCCAGCCCGACTGGTACATGGGTTTCCTCGACGGCGCGCTGCGGCTCGTCCCCGTCGGCTGGGAGACCGAGTGGATGGGCTGGACCGTCACGTTCGCCACCCTGGTGCCGCTCGTCGTGGTCGGCGGCTACTTCGCGCTCCTGATCGTCTACCCGTACCTCGAGGCGTGGGTCGACCGGGACCGGGAGCTGCACCAGGTCCTCGACCGACCGCGAAACGTCCCGTTCCGCACCGGGGTCGGCGTCGCCGGCGCGCTGTTCTACGGGATCCTGTGGGGCGCCGCGAGCGCCGACATCGTCTCGACGGAGTTCGGCGTGCCGTTCGAGACGATCATCACGACGCTGCAGGTGGCGTTGCTCGCGGGTCCCCCGCTGGCGTTCGAGGTGACCCGGCGGATCTGCATCGGGCTGCAGCGCAAGGACCGCGAGATCGCGCTGCACGGGCACGAGACGGGCCGCATCGTCCGGATGCCGAACGGCGGCTACGCGGAGATCCACCAGCCGGCGAGCGAGGACGAGCTGGCGCTGCTGTCGGTGGCACCGGTCCCGGCGGTGCCGGGCCGGCCGGACCGGGGCGGGCACCTCAGCGGGCGCGAACGTCTGCGCGGGGTGCTGTCGCGGCAGCTCGGCACGGGGCACGTCGTACCGGCGCCCGAACGCGACCCCGTCGGGGCGATCGGTCCGGGCCGGGACGACGGTGCGCCTCACCTCGGGTGACGCGACGAGCCCCGTGCCCGGGCTCTCGGTCACGCCTTTTCGAGAGTCACCCGTACCCGGTCGCCCGCCGCCTTGCCGATCACCTTCCGGGTGGCCGCCTTGACCGGCCCGACGTGCGCGCCGTTGCCGTTCGGCATCAGCGTGATGGCGATCGCGTGGTCGTCGATCGTCCCGGTGACCCGCACCGGCTTGCCCGTGCCGAAGAACGCGCGTGATCCGGGTACGTCGAACACCGTCCACGAAGCGGCCTCCGGCGAGACCCGCAGCTGCGCCTCGAACGTGAGCGGTTCCTGGCTCTGCACCATGTCGATCTCCTCTTCTTCTCCTGTTGTGCCTCTTGGTCACCGAGTTTCTGGACTTTCAAGTCCAATAACTAGACTCTAGACTGCTCGGTATGATGTTGCAAGGAGGTGCCCGACCGATGCGGCAAGGTGACCAGCTCACGCGACCGAGCTCACGCAAGAAGCACGACGCCGCGCTCGCGGCCGCGGAGGTCCAGTTCCTCGCCACCGGGTTCGAGTCGGTGACCATGGACTCCATCGCCAAGGAGTCGGGGGTCTCCAAGCAGACGCTCTACAGCTACTTCGGCAGCAAGCAGGAGCTCTTCCTGGCCCTGGTCACGGAGAAGACGCGGGTCACGAGCCGTTCGGTGCTCTCCTCCGTGCCCCGGGTGACCGACGCCGCGACCGCGCGGGACGAGGTCCGTGACCTGCTGGTCGCGCAGCTGACGGCCGTCATGAACCCCGAGGTGCTGGCTCTGCGGCGGCTCGTCATCGGCGAGGCGGTCCGCTTTCCCGAGCTCGCCCGGGCGCTCTACGAGAACGGTCCACGCGTCGCGATCGCGTCGCTCGCCACCGTCATCGGAGACCTCGCGGACCTCGGCCTGATCCGGCTCGCCGGCCCCGACACCAGCACCGACACAGCGGCGACCCAGCTCAACTGGCTCGTCATGGGCGACCCGATCAACCGGGCGATGCTGCTGGGCGACGACGCGATACCGACGCCGGCCCGGCTGCGAGCCCACGTCGACGCCGCTCTCGACCTGTTCTTCAGGGCGTACGGCACATGACGCCCGACTGGCGGGCGCTCGAAGCGACCGTCGACGGCGAGGTCGTCCGGCCCGGCGACGACGGGTACGCCGAGGCGAGCCTGCTCTTCAACCGCCGGTTCGACGACCTCCGGCCGGCCGCCGTCGTCCTCGTGACCTCCGCCGCCGACGTCGCGGAGTGCCTGAGGTTCGCCCAGGCGCACGGCATCCCGCCGGCGGTGCGGAGCGGTGGCCACTCGTACGCGGGCTGGTCCAGCGGGAACGGCCGGCTGGTGGTCGACGTGCGGCGGATGAACGACATCAGCGTCCACCAAGGCACGGCGCGCATCGGCGCCGGAGCGACCCTCGGCAAGCTCTACGCGGCGCTCGCCGAGCACGGCGTCACGATCTCGGGCGGCACGTGCCCGTCGGTCGGCGTCTCGGGCCTGACGCTCGGCGGCGGGCACGGCCTGCTGTCGCGCGCGTACGGCCTCTCGTGCGACAACCTCGTCGAGGCGACGGTGGTGACGGCGGACGGCGCCGTCCGGACCTGCGACGCGGAGCGGGAACCCGACCTGTTCTGGGCGCTGCGCGGCGCGGGGAACGGCAGCCTCGGCGTCGTCACGGAGCTGCGCCTGCGCACCCACGCCGTCGACGAGTCCTCGTCCGCCGACCTGGCCTGGCCGTGGTCGCGCGCCGCGGAGGTGCTTGCGGCCTGGCAGGAGTGGGCCCCCGACCTGCCGGACGAGATGTGGGCGGCCCTGCGCCTCCAGAACGACGCCGGCGGCCCCTCGGTCTCGGTCGTCGCCTTCGCCCTCGGCGGCCACGGCGACCTCGCCGAGCGGCTGGCGGCCCTTCCCGACGGCCACACCCGCCACGAGATCCGCACCGAACCGCACCTCCACACGGTCCGGCGGTTCGCCGGGGACACGCCAGAGCCCGCCGAGCGGCCGTCCTACGACGTGCGGAGCGACTTCTTCGCGCGCTCGATGCCCGCCGAGGCGATCGGCGCGGCCATCACGACGGTGGAGAACGCCCCCGCCGGCGTGGCCGTGTCGGTGGCGGCCGTCGCGATGGGCGGCGCCGTGAACCGCCGGCCCGTGCACGAGACGGCGTTCGTCCATCGGCACCACCGTTTTCTCGCGCAGTACGAGGCGGGCTGGGACCAGCGCGACGACGCGGGCGCCGCCGCGAACGCCGAGGTATGGCTGACCACGATCCACTCCGAGATGCAGCCCTACGCATCCGGGGAGGCCTACCAGAACGACTTCGACCCTCGCCTGCTGGGCTGGCGTCGCGCCTACTACGGGTCCGCCGCGGGACGACTCACAGAGATCAAGCGTCTTTACGACCCGGACCGGATCTTCGACTTCCCGAGGACGCGCTGAGCTGGGAAGACCCGCCGGCCCGTCACTTCCAGGCAATGGCGGCGCAATCCGCAGGTAGTGACGAAGTCATACACATCGACCAGACTCGACGAAACGCCAGGTTTCACCCTGGCACCCTCGACGACTGGAGCACGGTATGCGGACACGCACGGCCTTCGCCAGGGCCGCACTCGCCACGGCCGCACTGGCTACGATCGTCCCGCTCGTCGCCGCGATCGGCCTCGCCGGCCCGGCGGCAGGAGCCGCGTCGCCCGCGGCCGTCACGAGCGGGTCCTTCTCGATCCTCAGCTACAACATCGCAGGGCTGCCGCTCGGGATCGGCGACGGCGACCCGGAGACCAACACCCCGATCATCGGCTCGCGCCTGGCCCCCTACGACGTCGTCCAGGTCCAGGAGGACTTCAACTACCACGCCGCGCTCTACGCGGCGGACCGCCACCCCCATCGGACGGCGACGAGCGGCGGCGTCCCGTTCGGCAGCGGCCTCAACACGCTCTCGAACCTCCCCTTCGACGACTTCGAGCGCGTCACCTGGGCCGACTGCTCGTCGGGGTCCGGCGACTGCCTCACCCCCAAGGGCTTCACCTTCATGCGGGCCCGCCTCGCCGAGGGCGTGTGGGTCGACCTGTACAACCTGCACACCGACGCCGGCACCGAGCCCGGCGACCTGGCCGCGCGGCGCGCCAACCTCGCGCAGCTCAGCACGTTCATCCGGACCCGTTCGGCGGGGAACGCGGTGATCGTCTACGGCGACACCAACACGCGCTACACCCGGGCCGACGACACGATCGCCGAGCTCGCGGCCGCGAACGGCCTGTCCGACCCGTGGGTCGACCTCGTCCGCGGCGGCGACGCCCCCGACAAGGGCGCACCCGCGCTGGTCTGCGACGACGCGACCGTCGACGAGACGTGCGAGGTGGTCGACAAGGTCCTCTACCGCGGCGGGGCTCATGTACGCCTCGACGCGGTCGAGTACCGCAACGAGCATGCGGCCTTCCGCGACAGCGCGGGCAAGAACCTGTCGGACCACTACCCCGTCGCCGTCGAGCTCAACTGGTCGCTGAGCCCCGACTTCCGGATGAGCGACCAGTTCGGCGGTCCGCACGGCACCTTCTTCACCGACGTCGACGACCTCACCCCGGGCGCGACGCCTACCGAGCTGCGCGTGCGCGGCGCGTCCCGGGTGGACCAGATCGGCCTGACGCTCGCCGACGGGACCCGCGTCGAGCACGGAGGCAGCGGTGGCACCCTCGGGACGCTGACGCTCGCGTCCGGCGAGTACCCGGTGAGCCTGCACCTGTGCCAGATCAAGCACGACGGCCGCACCCGGATCGCCTACGCCCGCTTCACGACGAGTGCCGGCCGGACCCTTGCCGGCGGCAGCTCGACCGGCGACTGCACCACGTACACCGCCCCGTCCGGCTGGCAGATCGCCGGCTTCCACGGTCGCTCCGGCGACGAGGTCGACAAGGTGGGGGTCGTCTACACCCGGCGCTGAGCCGAGTTGTGCCGGACTCCAGGACCGATCTGCCGACCCCAGGCCTCAGACGGCCGAGGTAGAGCGCCTGGAGCCGGGGGCCGCGAGCCAGTGCCGAAGCGATGGGTGGAGGTCGCACGCGCTAGAGGTCCGCGAGCGCCGTCCCCAGCCGGCGCGCCCCCTCGGTCAGCTCCGCGTGGTCGGCCGCGGCGGCGAACCCGATCCGCAGGTGGGCCGCCGTCGGTTCGGCGGCGAAGTACCGGCGGCCGGCGCTCACCGCGACGCCGCGGTGCCGCGCGGCGCGGGCGAGGGCGTGGTCGTCCACGCCGGGTGGCAGGCGGACCCAGAGGTGCAGCCCGCCTGTGGGCAGCCCGGTCAGGGTCGCGCCGGGGACGTCGAGCAGGACGGCGTCGGCCAGGACCGCGCACCGCGACCGCAGCTCCGTGCCGAGCGCGCGGACGTGCCGGTCCCAGGACGGGGAGCTCAGGATCTCCAGCGCGGCCTCCTGGAGCGGACGGGTGACGAAGAAGTCGTCGACCAGGCGGACGGCCCGCATGCGCTCCATGACCGGTCCGCGGGCCACGAGCGCGCCGATCCGCAGGCTGGGTGCGCCCGGTTTGGTGAGCGAGGTGACGTGGACGACGGTGCCGTCGCGGTCGTCGGCGACCAGGGGCCGGGGCACGGCGCCGCCGTGTCCGAGGTGCCGCGCGAAGTCGTCCTCGAGCACGAACGCGCCGGACGCACGCGCGATGTCGAGGACCTGACGGCGCCGCTCGGGTGCCAGCACGGTGCCCGTCGGGTTCTGGAACGTCGGCTGGCAGTACAGCAGGCGCGCGCCGGTCATCGCGAACGCGTCGGCCAGCAGGTCCGGCCGCAGGCCGGCGGCGTCGAGCGGCACGGGGACCGGCCGCAGCCCCGCGGCGCGGGCGGCCGCGAGCGCGCGGGGGTAGGTGGGCGACTCGACGAGGACGGGGCTGCCCGGTGCGGCGATGGCCCGGAACGCTATCGACAGGGCGCTCTGTCCACCGGCGGTGACCAGCACATCGTCGGACGTGACCGTGCCGCCGACGAGCCGGGCGAGCACGGTGCGCAGCGCCGTCAGGCCGCCGGCCGGGGCCCGGTCCCAGGCGTCCGGCCGGCGCGCCGCCCGCGCCAGCGCGGCGCTCAGCGCCCGGGTCGGCTGGAGCGAACGGTGGATGTAGCCACCGTCGAGCGGGATGGTCCCGGCCGGTACGGGCCCGAGCGGGTCGCCGACGAGGTGCGTGTCGACGGTGCGGTCCGTGAGGGCGACGGTCTGCCAGTCGGTGTCCGCGCCGGCGTCGCGCCCCTCGGTGCCCGGCGGACGCGCCACGTACGTCCCGCTGCCCGGGCGGGTCACCACCGTGCCCTCGGCGGCCAGCGCGGCGATGGCGCGCGCCACCGTCGCCGGCCCGACCCGGTACCGGCTGATCAGCTCCCGGCTGCTGGGCAGCCGGTCGCCGACCGCCAGCCCGGCGACCAGGGCACGGAGCCCGTCGGCCAGGTCGCCAGAAGTGCTACTGTCATTCATGAACGCCAAGAATAGCGCTACCGGCACGGCGCGAGAAGCACTTCAGCTCGACGTCGCGGCCCTGCGGGCCGACACACCGGGGACCGACCGGGTCATCCACTTCAACAACGCCGGCTGCGGTCTGATGGCCAGGCCCGTGACGGCGGCGATGGTCGACCACCTGAACCTCGAGGCCCAGATCGGCGGCTACGAGGCCGCTGCCGCCCGGGCCGCGGAGGTCCGGGGCTTCTACACGGAGATCGCCACCCTCATCAACACCTCGCCCGACAACATCGCGTTCGCGGGCAGCGCCACCCACGCCTACGCCACGGCGCTGTCCTCGATCCCGTTCGAGGCCGGCGACGTCATCCTCACGACCCGCGACGACTTCATCTCCAACCAGATCGCCTTCCTCTCCCTGCGCAAACGGTTCGGCGTGCGCATAGTGCACGCGCCCAACACCCCGGAGGGAGTGGTCGATGTCGACGCCATGGCCGCGCTGATGCGGACCCACCGCCCCCGGCTCGTCTCCGTCACCCATGTGCCCACCAACTCGGGGCTCGTCTCCCCCGTCGCCGAGATCGGCCGCCTCTGCCGTGAGCTCGACCTCCTCTACCTGGTCGACGCCTGCCAGTCGGTCGGCCAGCTCGTCATCGACGTCGAGGAGATCGGCTGCGACCTGCTGACCGCCACCTGCCGCAAGTTCCTCCGCGGCCCGCGCGGCTCCGGGTTCCTGTACGTGTCCGACCGCGTGCTGCGCGCCGGCCACGAACCGCTCTTCATCGATATGCACGGCGCTCGCTGGACGGCGCCGGACGCCTACGAGCCCGTGGCGACGGCGGCCCGGTTCGAGGAGTGGGAGTTCCCCTACGCGACGGTGCTGGGCAGCGCCGCCGCCGTCCGGTACGCCCGCGACGTCGGCATCGAGGCCATCGCACGGCGGACGCCCGCGCTCGCCGCCCGGCTGCGTGCCGGGCTCGCACCGATCCACGGGGTACGCGTGCTCGACCGCGGCCCGGACCCGGCCGCGCTCGTCACCTTCGAGATCGCGGGCTGGCAGCCACAGGCGTTCAAGGCCGCCATGGACGACCGCGGCATCAACTCGGCGCTCAGCTTCCGGGAGTTCGCGCAGTTCGACTTCGCGGACAAGGACGTCGACTGGTGCCTGCGCCTGTCGCCGCACTACTACAACACCGAGGACGAGGTGGACCGGGTCGCGGACGCCGTGGCGGAGCTCGCCGGCCGTCGCTCCTGAACGGCCTCTCTCGAACGGTCTTTCCCGAACGTCGTACGAGCGCTGGATCCGCGCTGCACGGCCCCTTCCGGGCGGACGGCGAGGGTGGGACCACTCCCGGTCGAACCCCGGGAGCGGCCCCACCGTCAGGATCACACCAGGATTCGGAGGGGCCACGACTTCAACACATCGGAGCCGTGACGAACTCGTCCATCCAGAAACCCGGCCGGACCCGCGAGCGGATCGGCCTCGTCGCGGTGACGGCGGTCCTCACCGCCGCCGCCACGATCGGCATCACCGGCGTCGCGACGGCCGACGACAGGGCAGGCGCCAAGGACACCGCCGGACAGACCGGCAAGAAGACCGGCGAGCCGACCGAGCAGGAGATCGCCGCCCTGTTCGACGAGTGGAACGCCGCGCTGGGCACAGGCGACGCCGAGGCCGTCGCCGACCGCTACGCGCACGACGGCGTGCTGCTGCCCACGGTGTCCGGGTGAACCTCACGGTCTGACAGCGGTACTGTCCGGCAGGTACCACCGCGCACCACCCCAGCCTCGAAGGACGACCCGTGCCGTTCACGCTCTCGCATCCCGCCGCCGTGCTGCCGCTCCTGCGGCGTCCCTTCAGCGCGGCGGCGCTCGTCGCCGGGGCCCTGGCTCCGGACCTGCCCTACTTCGCCCGCAGCACGCCGGTCCCCGTGAGCGCGCAGTCCTGGTACGAGCCGTACCTGAACGCGACGACGTCGCACACCCTGCTCGGCGCCCTGACCGTCAGCCTGCCGTACGCGGTGGCGCTCTGGGGTCTGTTCCTGGTTGCCCGCCGCCCGGTCGGCAGCCTGCTGCCCGCCCCGGCCGGCCCGCGGCCGCCCGAGCGCGACAGCGGCGGCGCGGGCGCGCTGCTGCGGCGTGCCGGCTGGGTGCTGCTCTCGCTGCTGATCGGCATCGCGACGCACCTGGTCTGGGACTCGTTCACGCACAGCGACGGCTGGGTCGTCATGAACGTGCCGTTCCTGAGCACGCCACTGGCCGGCGACCTCACGTGGGCCAGGGCGCTGCAGCACGTCAGCACCGTCGCCGGGCTGGTGATCATCGCCGTGTACCTGTGGCGCCGCCGCTCCCGGCTGCGGCCCGCGACGCCGGGCGGACGGCGGAGGGCCCTGCGGCTCCTCGCGATCGTCGCCGGCATCGCGGCCGTCGGTGCGGTCGCGGGCACCCTCGAGTGGTGGAGCGGCGGCTCCGGCCTCGCCGCGCGGGACCTGGTCGAGGGCGTGCTCTCCGACGTCGCCACGGGCGCCGGAGCCGCGCTCATCGCGGCGGCGCTCCTCTACGTGGCCGGGTGGTGGGTGGTGCGCGCCGTCGGCGCCCGTCGCTGATGCCCGAAGTGGGTTGGCGCTGTCGGTGGCGCCGACCACGTGGCATCGAGGTCGGCGCGCCGGGTCGAGGCCGGCAGTTGGGCCCAGGTCGGCAGGCGGGCCCAGGCCGGCGCGCCGGGCCGAGGTCAGCACTTGGGCCGAGGGGGGGGGGTGGGGGGGCTATGGGGGGCGGGCGGGGGCCGCCGAGGTGGGAGGAGGCGACCTCGCGCAGGGGGGGCGCCCGGGGGGGCGGGCC
>NZ_JBHXBG010000169.1:0-11354 GCF_042726755.1 Promicromonospora sp. NPDC060271
CCCGCTGGAGGGCGCGGACCCTGCCCGACGTGTCGTCAGAGGTACTGACCGGTGTTCTGGACGGTGTCGATGGTGCGCGGTGTGGCGCCCTCGCCCTTCTTCTGGACGATGGTGCGGATGAAGACGATGCGCTCGCCCTTCTTGCCGCTGATGCGCGCCCAGTCGTCGGGGTTGGTCGTGTTCGGGAGGTCCTCGTTCTCCTTGAACTCGTCGACGCACGCGGTCAGGAGGTGCTCCACACGGATGCCCTTCTGCCCCGTGGCCAGGAAGTCCTTGATGGCGTTCTTCTTGGCACGGTCGACCACGTTCTGGACCATCGCGCCCGAGTTGAAGTCCTTGAAGAAGAGGGTCTCCTTGTCCCCTGACGCGTAGGTGACCTCGAGGAACTGGTTCTCCTCGTCCTCCGAGTACATCCGCGACACGACCGACGTGATCATGCCGTCGATCGCCTCGGCCATGTTGCCGCCGTACTCGGCCAGGTCGTCGGGGTGGATCGGCAGGTCCTTGGTGAGGTACTTGCCGAAGATCTCCTTGGCCCCCTCCGCGTCGGGCCGCTCGATCTTGATCTTCACGTCCAGCCGCCCCGGCCGCAGGATGGCCGGGTCGATCATGTCCTCACGGTTGGACGCGCCGATGACGATGACGTTGTCGAGCCGCTCCACGCCGTCGATCTCCGCGAGGAGCTGGGGCACGATGGTGGTCTCGACGTCCGAGGAGAGGCCCGTACCGCGGGTGCGGAACAGGGACTCCATCTCGTCGAAGAAGACGACGACGGGCATGCCCTGGCTGGCCTTCTCCCTGGCGCGGGCGAAGATCAGCCGGATGTGCCGCTCGGTCTCGCCGACGTACTTGTTGAGCAGCTCCGGACCCTTGACGTTCAGGAAGAAGCTCTTCACCTCGGGGTTGCTGCCGTTGGCCTGGGCCACCATCCCGGCGAGGGAGTGCGCGACGGCCTTGGCGATGAGCGTCTTGCCGCAGCCGGGCGGGCCGTACAGGAGCACGCCCTTGGGCGGGCGCAGCCCGTGCTCCCGGAACAGGTCGGGGTGCGCGAAGGGCAGCTCGACCGCGTCGCGGATCGCCTCGATCTGCGGGCCGAGGCCACCGATGTCCTCGTACTCGATGTCCGGGACCTCTTCGAGCACCAGCTCCTCGACCTCGGACTTGGGCACGATCTCGAACACGAAGCCGCTGCGCGTGTCGACCGTGAGCGAGTCGCCCACCCGGAGCGGGGCGTCCATCAACGAGCCGGCGAGGCGCACCACGCGCTCCTCGTCGGCGCGACCGACCACGAGCACGCGGTCGCCGCCCAGCATCTCCTTGACGGTCACCAGCTCGCCCGTGCGCTCGTACTCGCCCGCGCCGACGACCGTCATGGCCTCGTTGAGCTTGACCTCCTGGCCCGGGCTCAGCCGCGTGACGTCCAGGCTCGGGCTCGCGGAGACGTGCATCTTGCGGCCGGCGGACGAGATGTCCACCGAACCATCGGTGTGCGCCCCCAGGAACACGGCGTACGTGCCCGGCGGCTTGGCGAGATCGTCGAGCTGTTTCTTCAGCTCGACGATCTGGTCGCGCGCCGCGCGGAGGGCTTCCGCCAGACGCTCGTTCTTGGCTGAGAGGAGGGCAATCTGGCGCTCGTAGTCGCGGTTTGGCAAAGACTCATGCTCGGGATGGTTGTATCCTGACGTGCTCTCGGTCATGACATCCCCTCTCGTAGGGCCCGGGAGGCGACCATATGACGCAAACGCCTCCGAGAACAGCACCTTAAGCACAGTCACTGACACACCGGGAGTAAGAACACCCGTTTGAGACGTCCGGGGTACGCGATCGTTACAGCCCGTTCACGCGGGCGGGAGGTTCGCGCCCTCGGGTGCCACGCCCAGGTCACGGCGAACCTTGCGGACCTTCTTGTCCGATATGGCGCGCTCCCCCAGCTCCTCCGGAGTCCACTCCGCCTCGGCCGTCACGGGGTACGCACCCTTGGCAGGACGCCGTTTCCGCTCGGGTGCGACCACCCCGTCGGCCATCCGGCGGGCGATGACGAGGAAACCCGTGTGGCCGATCATCCGGTGCTCGGGACGCACGGCCAGACCCTCGAGGTGCCATCCGCGGACCATCGTCTCGAAGGCCGCCGGCTCGGTGAACCGGCCGTCCGCACGCAGGTCTTCCGCTGTGCGCGAAAGTTGGGTCGTGGTGGCCACATAGCAGACGACGACGCCACCGGGCGCGAGCGCCGAGGCGACCGCCTCGACGTTCTCCCACGGTGCCAGCATGTCCAGGACCACGCGGTCGACGGTGCCCGGCTCGGCCACCTGCGGCAGCACGTCGGAGAGGTCACCGACGGACAGCTCCCAGGCCGGGTGCGGCCCACCGAAGAACGTCTCGACGTTGCCCTTGGCGATGGCCGCGAAGTCCTCGCGCCGCTCGATCGAGTGCACGTGCCCGGCGTCGCCGACCGCCCGCAGCAGCGACATCGTCAGGGCGCCGGAGCCGACGCCGGCCTCGACGACGCGCGCGCCCGGGTAGATGTCGGCCATGGCGACGATCTGCGCGGCGTCCTTCGGGTACACGACGGCGGCGCCGCGCGGCATCGACAGGACGTAGTCGGCCAGCAGCGGGCGCAGGGCGAGGTACTCGACGTTGGCGGTGTTGACCACCACGGAGCCCTCGGGCTGCCCGATGAGCTGCTCGTGCTTGAAGTAGCCCCTGTGCGTGTGGAACGTGCCGCCGGGCTGCAGCGTGATGGTGTGCAGGCGATTCTTGGGGTCGGTCAGCTGGACCTTGTCGCCCACGCGGAACGGGCCGCGGCGCTGCTCGGCGCCGGTGGCGACAGGGGTGTCGGTGGGTGTGGTCACGACGGACCATCCTAAGTGCTGGGCTTGGGCCGCGCGTGCGCCGGCCTCGGGCCGGGCGCGAGGCCGGGCGTCGGCAGGGCGTCAGGTGGCGCGGATCGCCCGCGCGACGTCGGCGAGGTCGAGCACCCCGGTGACCCGGCCGTCGTCGACGACGGGGACGAGCCTGGCTCCGCCCGACCGCTGGGCGAGCTGCGTCAGCAGGTCGGTGCCCGACAGCGACGGGGGCACGGCAGACCCCGGCACGAACGGTACGGCCACGGCGTCGACCAGGGTCACGCCGCGGGCCGACTCGGGGACGGCCGTGACGGCGCCGCCGTCGATCACCGCGATGGGGACGCCGCCGTGGCCCACGACCACCACGTGGTGCGACGGCGTGCCGCCGCCCGCTGCCGCCGCCCGGGCGTCGAGCGCCTCGGCGACGGTCGAGCCGAGCGGCACGAGGACGGCGGGGCCGGCGAGCCCGCCGGCGGTCAGTCCGTCGACCGCCTCCCTGCGCCGGCCGTTCGTGATCGCGGCGCCCGCACCGGCCCAGAGGAACGCCCCGATCAGCGCGGACCACAGGACGTTGGTGATGTCCGGGGCCGCCCCCCGGAGGTACGGCACGACCAGCGCCCAGAGGAGCACGCCGACGGCAACGGCGCGGCCCACCCAGCCGGCCACGATCGTGCCCGTCGTGCGCTTCCCCGTGACGGTCCAGACGACGGCTTCGAGGATCTGACCTCCGTCGAGAGGCAGTCCCGGGAGCAGGTTGAACGCACCGACGAACGCGTTGGACACCGCGCCGGCCAGCAGCAGGAGCGCCGGTACGTTCAGCACCGGCGAGGCCTGGTAGGCGAACCAGAACCCGGCCGCGAGCGCCAGGTTCGTCAGCGGCCCGACGACGGCGACCAGGAAGCCGTCGAGCGGCCGGCCCAGGCCGCCCGTGTAGGCGGTGTGCCCGCCCCAGAGCGTGACGGCGAGCTCGGTCACGTTCTGGCCGCGTGCCCTGGCGACCAGGGCGTGCGCGGCCTCGTGCAGGAACACGGAGCCGAACAGGAGCAGCACGAACACGAACGCGACGAGGTAGGCGCCCGCACCGAGCCCCGGCGCGCGCGCCTCCGCGGCGGGGGCGAACAGGAGGGTCAGGACGAAGGCGGCGAGGAACCAGGACCGCGTGACGATCACCGGCGCCCCGGCCACGCGGCCGATGACGAACCCTTTCGAGCGCTGGGGGGCGGACGGTGCTGGCGTGGAGGCGGGCTCCGAGGTGGTCACCGGACAAACCTATCCGGCCTGTCGCCCTCGGGGGCGCGGCACGCTGTGGATGGCTGCCAGGGGATGTCGGTGAGCGCACCTAGGGTTGGGGCCATGACGACGACGGAGGTATCCCAGGAGCCGGTCCAGGACGTGACGGCGGAGGCGGTCGGCACGGTGCCGGACGTGCGTGCCCCGTCGCGGCCGCCTGCCCTGTCGCCGTCCCGGGCGAACGACTTCATGCAGTGCCCGCTGCTGTTCCGGTTCCGCACGGTGGACCGGCTGCCGGAGCCCCCGTCGGCCGCCGCGGCGCGCGGGACGCTGGTGCATTCGGTGCTGGAGCGGCTGTACGACGCCCCGCTGGGTGAGCGCACGCTGGCCGCGGCGAACGACCTCCTGCCCGGCGAGTGGGACCGGCTGCTGGAGGCGGACGAGCGGTACGCGTCGCTGTTCACGGACGGGGTCGGCCCGGACGGGCAGGACCGGGCGGGCTGGCTGGCTGGCGCAGGCTCGCTGCTCGGCACCTATTTCACGTTGGAGGACCCGAACCGGCTCGAACCGGCGGAGCGGGAGCTCCTGGTGGAGTCGCAGCTCGACGGCGGCCCGCTGCTGCGCGGGATAGTGGACCGGCTGGACGTCGCGCCGACCGGCGCCGTGCGGGTCGTCGACTACAAGACCGGCAAGTCGCCGCGTCCGGGCTACGAGTCGTCGGCGGTGTTCCAGATGCGGTTCTACGGGCTCGTCCTGTGGCGTGAGCGCGGGGTGCTGCCCAAGATGCTGCAGCTCGTGTACCTGGGTGACGGTCAGGTGCTGCGCGGCGAGCCGACCGTCGAACAGCTCGAGCACACCGAGCAGAAGATCCGGACCATCTGGTCGGCCATCGAGGACTCCGCGCGGACCGGGGTGTGGAAGCCTCGCCGGACCAAGCTGTGCGGCTGGTGCGCGCACCAGTCGCTGTGCCCGGAGTTCGGTGGCACTCCCCCGGAGGTCCCGGACGGCGCGATCCCGCTGCGCCTGGGTATAGCCGTGTGACGTCGCCGTTGCCGGCCGTCAGGCAGGCTCAGGCTCAGCGGTCAGCTCAGCCCAGCAGGTCGACGACCTCGCCCGACGCGATCCGCCCGAGCGTCTCGAGGTCGATCTGCTTGAGCGACGCCGCCCGGTTGAGGCCTGGCCGGGGCGGCACGGGCACCTCGGCGGGCACACCGAGGGTGCGTGCGCCCGAGGCGAGCGCGGACGTGATCCCGGGGTGGGAGTCCTCGATGGCCACGCAGTCCTCGGGGCGGGCGCCGAACAGGCCGGCGGCCACCAGGTACGGCTCGGGGTCCGGCTTGCCGTGCGTGACCTCGTCCCCGGTGACGAGGTGGGCGAAGGTTCCGGCGGGGGCGCCGTCGGCCACGACCTCGGCCTGGCTGCGGTACGACATGGTCACTATCGCGCACGGGACCTGGGCCGCGCGCAGCTCCTCGAGCAGCTCCAGGACGCCGGGTCGCCACGGCACGCTCTCACGCAGCTGCTCGTTCACGCGGGCCACGAGCCAGGTCACGATCTCGGCGGGCTCGAGCGGCACGCCGGCGTCGCGCAGCATGGTGCCGGTGGTCAGGAGCGCCTGCCCGACGGCGCCGAGGGCGTCCTCGTGCGTCCAGGTGGCACCGTGCGCCGCGACGATCTCGCGCTCGGCGCGCATCCAGTACGGCTCGGTGTCGACGAGGGTGCCGTCCATGTCGAACAGGACGGCGGCGGGAAGGACTGTCGAGGAGTCGCGGGGCACCGGCACATCGTAGGTTGCGACGTTGTACGTCCGGTAACCGGCGAAGGTCGCGCGCGTGACGCTCCGACGAGCCACGCGGGAATGCCGGACGATAGCGCCATGACGCACACCGCAGCATCCGGCATCGCCGCTTTCACCTTCGAGATGGGCGTGCTCAAGCGCCTGCGTCGTTCCGGCTGGTGGCAGGTCGGCGTGCGGGACCCGGAGTCCGTCGCCGAGCACAGCCTGCGGGTCGCGCAGCTCGCCGCACTGCTGGCCGCCGAGGAGGGCGCCGACCCGGCACGCGCCGCCTATCTCGCGCTCTGGCACGACTCCCAGGAGACCCGCATCACCGACCTGCCCCACACCGCCCGCCCGTACGTCACCAAGCCCGACAACGTCGCGGTCACCGGGGACCAGGTGGCTCCGCTGCCAGCCGCCGCCGCGGCGACCGTCGTCGACGCCGTGACCGAGTTCGAGGCGCAGGAGACGCCCGAGGCGCGTTGCGCGCGCGACGCCGACAAGCTGGAGTGCCTGGTCCAGGCGGTCGAGTACCGGCACGGCGGCCAGGCCGGGGTGCAGGAGTGGATCGACTCGTCCTACGCGGCCCTGCGCACGGACGTCGCGAAGCGGGTGGCGGACGCAGCGCTCAGCCTGTCTCCCATGAGCTGGCGGGACATGAGCTGACGGGACATGAGCTGACAGGCATGAGCTGACGGGGCATGAACCGGCGGGACAGAGCCGCCGGAACATGACCGGCGGGACCGAGGCGAGCTCCCGGCGGCTCAGTCCGCGAGGAGCCGCTCGGCGCGCTCCGCCTGGTCGGCGTCGAGCTCGGTCCGGTCGAACGCGGCGACCGCCTCGTCGAACGTCCGGTTCACGACGGGCTCGATCTCCACGACGCCGACCGGGGAGACCATCGCCTCGTCGTACTCCGCGATCCACGCGTCGATGTGTGCCACGTAGGCGTCCCTTGCCCGGTCGAGCTCACCGCCGTCCGGCAGGCTCACGGCCTCGGCGTCCCCCTTGGCCGCCAGGACCTCGGCCCGTGCGTCCTCGGCCAGGGCGGGCACGTCCTTCATGAGCGCGGTGGCGAGCTCCTCCTGGCGCCGGGCGTCGGAGGTCGCCTCGATCTCGTCGAACCGCCGCGCGATCTCGTCGATGTAGTCACGCATGGTCGACTCGCTGTGCTCCACGGCGTCGAGCAGCACGTCAGCGGGCTCGCTGCCGCGCTCGGCCTGGGACCAGGCGATGCCGCTGCCGGCGCCGGCGACGACGAACGCGCCGACAGCAGACAGCAGTACCCGGTGATTTCGCAGGTTGCCCATTACTTCATACTCGCCCGAACCGGGGGTCCTCCGCGCACCGCACGGTGTGATCCGTGGCGGAGCAATAAGACATATGCGGTTCTTTCGGGCAATGAATCTGGTTCCGGAAGGTCGCGCCGGGCGAAAAGTTCTCCGCTCGACGAAGTGAGCACGACGAAGTGAGCGCGAAGATCACGCCGCGCCCATACCGACGCAATACGTCACGTGCCGGCCGCAGCCCGCAACTCACAGCCTCGCCGCGCGCGCTGCGACGTCCTGGGTGATGCTGGCCCACGATCGGCGGCCACGGCCGACGACCCCGGTAGCACCGACGACGAGGAGTGACCGTGTTCGGACCCGATTTCTTCGAGCGACTCTCGCAGCGGACGTACTACGACCTCGACGGCAACCCGATCACCCAGGATCAGTGGTCGGTGCTGCGTCGCGGAGCCGGGAGCGGCCACGTCGCGCGCGACCACATCGGCTTCTACCACGTCTCCACGGTCTGGACCGGTATCGACTCGACGGCTCCGGTGGACGACGACAACGGTCACCACGGTCGTACCCCGCTGATCTACGAGACGATGGTGTTCGTCGAGCGGCTCGACCCGGACGGCATCCTGTCCGAGGACGACAAGCTGGACTGCACCGAGGAGTACGCAGAGCTGCACGCCACGCGCGACGACGCGCTCGCCGGCCACCACCGCACGACGGCGATGGTCCGCGACTGGATAGTCAACGGCCGACCGGAGCTCTGACGACGGAGGTTCAGGATGCAGACCAGAACACGTCCCCTGACCGCGCCCTTCGCGTCCCGTCGCGCCGTGCGCGGCACGGCGCTCTACGGTGAACCGATGCACGGAACCATCCCGCGGGAGCTTGAGCCCGCGGGCGCACGGGCACTGCTGACCGCGCTCTTCGAGCCCGGCGCCGACCGCCTCGCGCACTCGATGGGCGTCGGCCGCCGCGCCGAGCAGGTCGCGCGCGTGCTCGGCAGCCCGGACCTGCTCGTGTCCGCCGCCTACCTGCACGACATCGGCTACGCCGCGGCGGCCATGGACACCGGCCTGCACCAGCTCGACGGCGCCCGCTACCTCACGCGGCTGGGGGCACCGACGGAGCTGACCGGCCTCGTCGCGCACCACACGGAGGCCACCGTCGAAGCCGCGGAGCGCGGCCTGGACGACGCACTGCGGCGCGAGTTCCCCGAGCCGGCCCCCGACCTGCTGGACCTGCTCACCTACTGCGACCTGACCACGTCGGCCCGGGGCGAGCCCGTCACCGTCGACGAGCGGTTCGAGCGCATCTACGACCGCTACCCGCCCGACCACCTCGTGTCCCGCAGCATGCACGACGCCGAGCCACGGCTGCGCCGGCTCGTGTCCGGGATCGAGCGCCGGCTGGGGCTGCCCTTCGGGTAGGGCCCGGCGCACCAGGCCCGGGAGCTGAGCCCGGCGGCCGAGCCCGGCAGCCGAGCCCCGGCAGAGTCGGCTGACGCCCGTCAGGTCAGGAAGGGCAGCGTCCGCGTCGGGTCCACCGCATGCTCGATCCGCAGCCGCATCGAGGGGTGGATGTCCAGCTCGCCCAGCCGGTCGACCTGCTGCCACACGACCTCGCTCGACTCGACCGAGGTCCGTGCCGCGCCGCCGGTGACCGTTCCGCGCATGCAGATGGAGAACTGGGAGCGGACCTCGCCGTCCGAGTAGACGATCACGTGCCGGGGATCGGTGTAGATCCCGACCAGGCCGGTGATCCGCACGCGGTACCCGGTCTCCTCCTCGGTCTCGCGGACGCCGGCCTCGCGGACCGTCTCCCCGGGGTCGATGCCCCCGCCGGGCAGGGCCCAGAGGTCGTTGTCGGTGCGGTGGATGAGCAGCAGCCGTCCGACGTCGTCCCGCACCGCCACCGTCACCGACGGGACCACGGAGTTCACGGGCGGAGCGGCGGGGTCGTCGAAGTAGTCGAACCGCACCATCACGCCACCCTGTCCGAGTCCTCCGTCCGAGGCCATGCCTCCAGGGGTTTGGCGGCCGCCCAGACCCGCTCGAACCCTGCCTGATAGGCGGGCGCCATCGACGCCTCCGGACCGTCCTTGAGGTGCAGCAGCGGGTTGGCCCCGGCGGGCGAGCCCCACACGTGGGTGTTGACCAGCAGGTCGTCGTCGAACCGGAAGGTCGTCGCGTACAGCGTGCGGTCGTGCAGCCGCACCTCGACGCCCGGCGTACCGAGCGCGGGCGCCAGGTAGGCCAGCACGAGCGCGATCCGCCCGGCGAGGCCCGTGCCGCCCTCCTCCTGCGTGCGGACCGCCACGGCGTCGCCCTCCGGGTCGCCGAGCAACAGCCGCACCTGCACGCCGCGGGCCGCCATGGTCACGATCTCCGTCGTCAGGTCGAGGGTCTGGTCGGGCAGGAACGTCGCGGCGAACGCGTGCAGCTCGAACCGCTGCTCCACCCCGGCGAGGAACGCGCGCCAGGTGCCTGCCGGCATGGCGCGGCGCGCCGGGTACACCCCGACGATCTCCTGCGCCGCGGCCTCGGCCCGGTCGACGTCGCCCCAGAGCGCAGCGACGTCGCAGCCCAGGGCGTCCGACACCGCCACCCGGTGGCGCGGGTGCGGCGTACGGCCCTGGGCCACCCAGCGCTCCACGGTCTTCGGGTCCACGCCCACGGCAGCAGCCAGCCGTACCTGGCTCAGGCCGGCCTGGCTCATCGCTGCGACGAGTCGCTGATTTCTCATCGTGAATACCCCCAGGGACGTATCTATCACCGAAACGTCCCGAGCGCTGCCGATGGCACGTCCCGTGCCTTGACGCACAGTTGTCTCAGCCAGTTGCCCCATGCCCGCCCCTGTGCCTGTCAGCCCGTCCCCCTGCCCGACCCATGCTCCGGAGAGTCTCGTGAATCCCATTGCGACGCAGTCGGTCACCGAACGTCTCGGCGATGTCATCGATCTGCTGCGGCACGTTCGCGCGGACTGGATCGAGGTGCTCACGGTCACGCCGGACCGGGTCTGCCTGCAG
Source organism: Promicromonospora sp. NPDC060271 (assembly GCF_042726755.1). NCBI lineage: Bacteria > Bacillati > Actinomycetota > Actinomycetes > Micrococcales > Promicromonosporaceae > Promicromonospora > Promicromonospora sp. NPDC060271. The sequence continues at coordinate 10,159 of NZ_JBHXBG010000169.1, forward strand.
CCATGGCACCTGGACGACGGCGAGAGCATCGCCCGCGCGCTCGGCCTCGACCACGCGATCGACCAGCGCATGATGGAGCCCGGCTACACGCTCTGGACCGGTACCTGGCGCGGCGTCGAGGTCCAGGTCCGCGGCGCGCTGCGCGCCGGCGTCCCGGTGTTCTGACCTGGACCTCGGGTCCGCCGCCGACGTCCACCCGCCGATTCGCCCGTCCGCGAACGCGGCCGCGCCCCTGGCCACGCCGGGCGTCCCACACCATAGGCTGGGGGGATGACCGACGCGCACCACGAGCAGCCGGAGCAGGCCTCGCCTCGCCAGACCGTGCTCCTCGCTGCCTTCGAAGGTTGGAACGACGCGGGGAGTGCGGCCACGTCGGCGCTCACGCACCTGGCCGAGGTGTGGGGCGCTGAGAAGGTGACAGAGCTCGACCCCGAGGAGTTCCACGACTTCCAGGTCAACAGGCCGTACATCTCGCTGGACGACGACGGCAAACGCTCCATCACCTGGCCGACCACGTCCATCTCGGTGGCCCAGGTGGGCGAGCGCAAGGTGGTGCTGGTGCACGGTGTCGAGCCGTCGATGCGCTGGCGCAAGTACTGCGAGGAGCTGCTGCAGGTGGCCGACGACCTCGGGGTGCGGACGGTGATCACGCTCGGCGCGCTCCTGGCCGACGTCCCGCACACGCGACCCATCCCGATGACCGCGACGTCGGACAGCGTGGGGCTGCAGGCGGTGCTCGACATCGAGGCCAACACCTACCAGGGGCCCACGGGGATCGTCGGCGTGCTGCAGCACGAGGCGGCACAGCGCGACCTGCAGTCGGTGAGTCTGTGGGCGGCCGTGCCGCACTACGTGGCCAACCCGCCGTCGCCCAAGGCGACGCTCGCGATCCTCACGCGCGTGGAGGAGATCCTCGGCGAGCCGGTCCCCATGGGCGAGCTGCCCGACGACGCGGCGGCCTGGCAGCACGGCGTGGACGAGCTGGCGTCGGAGGACTCGGAGATCTCCGAGTACGTGGCACAGCTCGAGGAGGCGAAGGACACCGCCGAGCTCCCGGAGGCCTCGGGCGACGCGATAGCGCGGGAGTTCGAGCGCTACCTGCGCCGGCGGGACACCGGGGGCAAGGACAGCGGTCCGGAGAAGCTCTGACCGGTACGGAAAAGCCGGTACGGAAAAGAGGCCTGAGCCCAGCGGGC
>NZ_JBHXBG010000170.1:0-11336 GCF_042726755.1 Promicromonospora sp. NPDC060271
GAGTAGACGATGTCTACTCACGGCAACACACCTCGCGGACCAATACCTTCCGCCGGTCGGTCCCGGCGGCAGCGGTTCGCTACCGCGCCACCAGGTCCGGCAGCTCGCCGTCCACCAGCCCGGGCGTGTGCAGGTGGCACGCCACCAGGCGCCCCTCCTCGGCCTGCGCCGTCCGCCCCAGCACGGGCAGCTCGGTACGGCACACGTCCATGGCGTGCGGGCAGCGCGGCGCGAACGGACAGCCCGGAGCACGCTGGGACAGGTCTGGCGGCGCGCCCGGGATGCCGGTGAGCTCCCGTCGCGGCCCGTGCAGCGGAGGGAACGACCCGAGCAGCCCCGCAGAGTACGGGTGCCGAGGCTTCGCGTAGACGTCCCGCGCGGCCGCCGTCTCCACCAGCTCGCCCGCGTACATGACGGCGATCCGGTCGGCGACCTCCACCAGCAGCGACACGTCGTGCGTGATGAGCACGACCGAGAACCCGAGCCGCTCGCGCAGCTCCATGACCTGCTCCAGGATCTGGCGCTGCATGACGACGTCGAGCGCCGTGGTCGGCTCGTCCATGATGAGCACCTGCGGCTCCAGCGCGAGCGCCATCGCGATCATGACGCGCTGCCGCATGCCGCCGGAGAGCTGGTGCGGGTAGGACCGCAGCCGGTCCGCCGAGATGCCGACGAGCCGCAGCAGCTCGGCCGCCCGCTCCCTGGCCTCTTCATGCCGCATGCGGGGCCGGTGCGCGAGGATGCCGTCGATGAGCTGCCGCTCGACCCGGAACACCGGGTTGAGCGAGCTCATCGCGCCCTGGAACACGATGGCGATGTCGCGCCACCGGGCGGCCCGCAGCTCGGCGTCGGACAGGGAGAGCAGGTCCGCGCGCCTGCCGTCCCGGCCCGTGAGCCACACCTCGCCGCCCGTGATGAGACCGGGTGGCGACAGCAGCCTGGTGGCCGCGTAGGCGAGCGTGGACTTGCCACAGCCCGACTCCCCCGCCAGCCCCAGCACCTCGCCGCGGTTCAGGGTCAGCGAGACCTCGCGCAGCACGTGCGTGGGGTCGTCGCCGAACCCGTAGTCCACGCTCAGGTTCCGGATCTCCAGGACCGGGCCCGACGGCGTCGGCGCCGGGGCCTGCGCGTTCGTCCGGGTACCGATGTCCGTCTGGCTCATGACCGTGCCTCCCGCACCACCGGGGTGAACCCCACGCGCGGCCGGATACCCCGGCGGCGCAGCGAGCGTGCGTGCAGGCCGGTGGACCGCAGGCGAGGGTTGACGATCTCGTCGATGCCGAAGTTGACCAGCGTCAGGGCCATGCCCAGCAGGGCGATGCACGCCCCCGCCGGCACGAACCACCACCACGCGCCACGCTGCAGCGCGAGGTTGTTCTGCGCCCAGAACAGGATGGTGCCCCAGTTCCACTCGCTGACCGGCGTTATGCCGATGAACGACAGCGTGACCTGGGACAGCACGGCGAACGTCACGGTGCCGACGAAGCCCGAGGCGATCACCGCGGTCAGGTTGGGCAGCACCTCGGCGAGCACGAGCCGCCACGTGCGTTCGCCGTTGGCGCGGGCCGCCTCGACGAAGTCGCGCTTGCGCAGCGACAGCGTCTGGGCGCGCAGCACGCGAGCGCCCCACGCCCAGCCGGTCGCCCCGATCACCAGGGCGACGGTGAGCCCGCCCGCGGACGGGAGCTGTGCGGCGATGAGGATGATGAGCGGGAGCTGCGGGATGACGAGGAACATGTTCGACAGCGCGGACAGCGACTCGTCGCCGACGCCGCCGACGAACCCGGCGGTCACGCCGACGAGCACGCCCACGACGGTGGCGCTCACGCCGGCGACCAGGCCGACGACGAGCACGCCGCGGGTGCCGACCACGAGCTGCGACAGGATGTCGCGGCCCGTGTGGTCGGTCCCGAGCCAGTGCGCCGCCGACGGCGGGCTGAGCAGCGCGTCGCTCACCTGGTTCGGGTCGTACGGCGCGATCCAGGGGCCCAGCAGCGCGAGCAGCGTGAAGAAGCCGAGGATGACCAGGCCCGTGATCACCTTGCCGTTGCGCAGGAACAGCAGCCGGTTGTTCATCGGTCCTCCGTCCGGGTGCGGGGGTCGAGCAGGGCGTAGGCGAGGTCGGCCACCATGTTCGCCACGAGGACGGACAGTGTGATGACCAGGAAGCAGCCCTGCATCAGGGGGTAGTCGTGGGTGGAGACGGCCTGGTAGAGCGTGTAGCCGATGCCCTGGTAGGAGAAGACCATCTCCATGATCAGCGTGCCGCCGACGACGAAGCCGAGGGACAGCGCGAAGCTGGAGACCTGCGGCAGCACGGCGTTGCGGGCGGCGTAGCCGAGCATCACCTGCCGCTCGGGCAGGCCCTTGGCGTGCGCGACGGTGACGTAGTCCTCCGAGGAGACGGTCACCATCATGTTGCGCATGCCGAGCACCCAGCCGGCCACGGAGGACAGCACGACGGTCAGCGCGGGCAGGAACCCGTAGTAGACGACCGAGCCGATGAACTCGCCGCTGAACGCGGGCACGAGCCCGCGGTCGTAGCTGCCGCTGGACGGGAACCAGCCCAGGTTCACGGACAGGACGGCGATGGTGATCAGCCCGAGCCAGAAGTACGGCACCGCCTGGAAGAACGTCGCCACGGGCAGCAGCCCGTCGGCCCACGTACCGCGACGCCAGCCGAGGAACGTACCGATGAGCGAGCCGATGACGAACGCGATGATCGTCGCCACGCCGACCAGCCCGACCGTCCACGGGAGCGACTGGCTCACGATGTCCGCGACCGGCGTCGGGAAGTGCGTGAAGGACAGGCCCAGGTCGCCCCGGAACAGCAGACCCCAGTAGTCGACGTACTGCTGCCACAGGGTGGTGTCCTGGTCCAGCCCGAACAGCACGCGCAGCGAGTGCTCCGCGTTGGAGTCGATGCGGCCCTGCATGCGGCCCAGCAGGGCCGTCACCGGGTCACCAGGGAGCAGGCGCGGGATGAAGAAGTTGATGGTGATCGCGGCCCACGCGGTCAGCGCGTAGAACAGGACCCTGCGCAGCAGAAACCTCATGCGCCCACCTCCCCGCTCCTGGTCGAGCCGCCACCGCTGGTCGAGACCCCCGCAGGCACCGACGGCCGGTCCTCCCGCTCGCTGTACCCCCAGCACGCCGCCGACCGGCCCGCCGACACCTCGATCAGCGCGGGCGTCTCGGCCCGGCACAGGTCGGTCGCGTACGGGCAGCGCGGCGCGAACCGGCACCCGGGCGGCGGATCCACGAGGCTCGGCGGCTCGCCGCCGGTCCCCTGGTCGCGCACGGCGGCCGCACCGGCGCCCGCCAGGTCGTCCGGGTCGGGCGCCGAGGCCACGAGCAGCCGCGTGTACGGGTGCAGCGGCTCCTGGGTGACCGACTCGCTGTCGCCGGTCTCCATGACCTGACCCGCGTACAGCACCGTGGTCCGGTCGGCGAAGTACCGCGCCGAGGCGATGTCGTGCGTGATGTACAGGACGGCGATCCCGAGCCGGTCACGCAGGTCTGCCAGCAGGTTGAGGATGCCGAGCCGGATCGAGACGTCGAGCATCGAGACGGGCTCGTCCGCGAGCAGCACCTCCGGCTCGGCGGCGAGCGCCCGCGCGATCGCGATGCGCTGCCGCTGTCCGCCGGACAGCTCGTGCGGGTACTTGTCGACGTACCGCGCCGCGGGCGTGAGGTGCACACGCTCCAGCAGCTCGGTCAGGGCTGCCTCCAGCCGGGCTCCCCGCAGCTTGCCCCGGTGCAGGCGCAGCGCCCTGGTCAGGGTGTAGCGCACCGGGTGCACGGGATTCAGGGAGCCGAACGGGTCCTGGAAGATCATCTGTACGCGTCGCACGTACGCGCGGAACGCCCGCCGGCCCCGTACCCGGACCTCGGTGCCGTCGAGCAGGACCTGGCCGCCCGTGATGGGGATCAGCCCGGCCAGCAGCCGGGCGACGGTGGACTTGCCGGAGCCCGACTCCCCCACCACGGCCAGGACCTGGCCGCGGTGGAGCTCGAGGTCCACGCCGTCGACGGCGTGGATCGCCCGGGCGGGCGGACGGCCGGCGATGCGGCGTCCACCCGCCCGGATCTGCCCTGCTCGAAAGTGCTTGGTGAGGCCGTGCGCGGCCAGCACCGGTGTGCTCGTGCTCATCAGCCTTCCGCAGGCTCGAGGTTCATCAGGATCTGGGCGGCCTGCACCCCGGTGGGCTGCGGCTGGTTGTAGGGGTCCTCCTCGGAGGGCCAGCCCACGTAGTTCTGCGTCGAGTACTGCGCGGTGGCCGGGCGGGTCCAGATGGCGATGCCCGGCACCTCCTCGACGAACACCTTCTGGACGGTCTCCAGGGCTGCGGCGCGCGCCGCCTCGTCGGGCGCGGCGGCGTAGTCGGCGAGCGCCTTCGTGGCGTCGTCGTTCTGGAACCGGCCGAAGTTCCACGTCGCCGGCTCGCCGAGCTTCTTGTAGTGGGCGCCGTCCATGATGTCGGAGTACATGTCCCACGGGGTGGCGCCGCCGTCGGTCCAGTGCAGGGTGGCCTGGAAGTCGCCGCCGGGGATGACGTCGGCGAACCAGCCGTCCTGGTTGACGGGGTTGACGGTGGCGGTGGCGCCGAGCTCGGCGGCCGAGTTCTTGATGAGGTCCAGCGCGGTCAGGTAGTCGTTCCAGCCGGCCGGGTTGACAAGCTCGAACGTCACCTCCTCGCCGTCGGGGTCGACGAGCTTCTCGCCCTCCCAGGTGTACCCGGCGTCCTCGAGCAGGGCGCGGGCGCCCTCGACGTCCACCTCGTACTCCTGGCCGGCGTACTCGGGCGAGAGGAACTCCTCGCCGGCCGGCAGGGGCAGGCCGGTGACGCTGGTCAGCGGCGGGTTCACGCCCGAGGTGGCGACGTCGACGAGCTCCTGGCGGTCGATCACCATGTTGAGCGCCTGCCGGAACGCCTTGTCGTCGAACGGCTTGGTCTCGTTGTTCAGGTAGAGCACGTCGATGCCGAGGCCGCCCGCGGCGTACTGGTGGTAGTGCTCGGGGTCCTGCGCGATGTAGACGTTCTCGTAGTCGGCGATGAACGTCCAGCCCCACTGCGCCTCACCGGTGGTCAGGGCCGTGGTCAGGGCGTTGTTGTCGTTGTACGACGAGTACCGGATCTCGGGGACGGCCGGCTCGCCGCCCCAGTAGTCGTCGCGGGCCACGACGGTGGCGGCCTGCGGCGTCCACGACTCGAGCGTGTACGGGCCGGTGCCCACGGGGTCGGGGTTGGTGTCCGTCGTCGGGTCCTCGACGTCGGCCCAGATGTGCTCGGGCACCATGACCAGGTCGTACAGCTTGGACTGGTTGACGAACTGCCCGGCCGTGAACGTCACCGTGACGGTGGTGCCGTCGGTCTCGACGGTGTCGTAGGGCAGGGCCGCGGCGTTGAGCGCGTCGAAGTCCTTGCGGAGCTGGATCGAGAAGGCGACGTCGTCCGCGGTGAACTCCTCGCCGTCGGACCAGGTGACGCCCGCCCGCGGCGTGATGACCGCCTCGGTGAAGTCCTCGTTCCACACCACGCTCTCGGCGAGCCAGGGCTCCGGCTCCTCCGACGGGCGGGCCTGGTTACGCATCATCAGCGGCTCGTAGATGGTGAACGCGTAGCCGAGCGAGAGCGCCGACGAGCCCGTGGCGAACGGGCTGTGGTTCTCCGTCTGCACGCCGTTCGGCATGCCGACGGTCAGGGTCTGGCCGCCTCCGGTCTCGGTGGTGCCCTCGCCTCCGCCACCCCCGCCGCAGGCCGTGGCCAGCAGCGCGATGGCCGCCGCGGCAGCCGCCGCTGCGACGTGCTTGTGAATCCTCACGGTGTGCCTCCTTGCACTCCTCCCGCGTGTGCGGGACGGATGGTTATGTGGTCAGCTCGTTGGTCAGTCGCAGGTCCGCGACGGACCTGCCGGTACGCAGCCGGTAGACGCCCGGCGGCGTGACCCAGTCCTTGGTCTGCGGGTCCCAGACCTGCAGCGCCCGGGCCGGGACGGGTACGCGGACGGTGGCGCTCGCCATGGCGGGGACGTCGGCGACCGCGAAGCCGCCGAGCCATCGCACGGGGCGGCTGGGGCCGCCGTCCGGCGCCTCGATGTACACCTGGACGACCTCGCGGCCCGCACGGCGGCCGGTGTTCCGGACCGTCACGTACACGGTCAGGGTCGCCGGGGAGCCGTGGGCCTCGCCCCTGGCGAGGACGGCGTCCTCGTAGTCCCAGGTGGTCCAGCCCAGACCGTGCCCGAACGGGGCGGCCGGCGCTGGGGCGTCGTCGGCCCCGCCACCTTCGGCCGCGGCCGCGAGCCGGCGTTCCCAGGCCCGGTAGCCGATGTCGGTGCCCTCCGCGTAGTCGACGACCCCGTCGACCGGCCGTGCGTGCGGCACCGGGACGTCCTCGAAGCGCGCGGGAAGCGTCCACGGCAGGCGTCCGGACGGCTCGGTGACACCGGTCAGCACGTCGGCGAGCGCGGTGCCGGCCTCCTGCCCGGGCAGCCAGCCCCACAGCACGGTCGGTACGTCGGGGAGCCAGGGCAGCAGCACCGGGGCCCCGGCATTGATCACGACGACGGTGCGCGGGTTGGCCGCCACGACGCGGCGCACGAGCTCGTCCTGGTTGCCCGGCAGGTTCAGGTCGGGGCGGTCGTAGCCCTCGGACTCGACCTCGGCGGTGGTGCCGACGATCACGACGGCGACGTCGGCGGCCGCTGCGGCCGCGACCGCCCCGGCCAGCTCGTCCGCCGCCGAGGGACCGGGCAGCCGGTGCACCAGGGCGGCGCGCACGAAGTGTCCGTAGCCCACGGCGTGCACCACCTGGAGCGTCGCGTCGAGGACCGCGGCCCCGCTCGCCGGGACGAGCTGCGCGATCGGGTGGTTGTGCCCGGAGGAGAGCACTATGCCCTCGTCCACCCGGGTGTCGCCCTCGGCGACCTGGTTACCGTCGATCGTCACCCGGTGCACGCCGACCGTGCCGACGCCGAGCTCGTGCTCGCCCGCCTCGTCGAGGCGGACGAGTGCCCGCAGCCGGACGGCGTCGGCGTCCGGCCGGACGTCGTGGAGCCAGCCGGACCACTCGTGGGCCGTGTACTCCTCGAGCGTGCTGCCGTCGGTGGCGAGCAGCTCGACGTGAAGGCCCGGCTCGCCGGTCGCCGGGTCGGTGCACCGGTCGACGTCGAGCTCCGGCGGGTTGTGCAGGGCACGCGCGCCGGCCAGCAGCGTCACCTCGGAGCCCTGCGGCAGCGCGGCGCGCAGCTCGTCGGCCGGGTACGTGAGGCGGTCGGGGTGCACGAACGACGAGCCGCCGCCCTGGAAGAACGGCTCGACGGCGGCCGGTCCGAGCAGCGCGACACGCAGCGGCCGGGCCGGGTCGTGCCCGAACGGCACCAGCCCGGCGTCGTCCTTGAGCACGACGACGGAGCGGGCGGCGAGCTCGCGCAGGAGCTGCTCGGCAGGGGGCTCGGCGGTGCTCGCGGCGGCGAGGTCGATCGCGGCGTGGACACCGGCGGCGGCCACGCCCACGCGGTCACCCGCCCCGTCGTCGGACAGCGTGAGGCGGCCGGTGCGGCGCGCGAGCCGCAGCAGGCGCAGCACCTTGTCGTCGAGCTCGGACTCCGCGACCTCGCCGGAGCGGACGGCGTCGAGCAGGCCGTCGCCCCACGCGCCGTCGGGCCCGGGCATCTGCAGGTCGAGGCCACCGCGCACCGCGGGCGCCACCGACTGGGTGGCCACCCAGTCGCTGACGAACAGGCCGTCGTAGCCCCACTCCTCCTTGAGGAGGTCGACCACGAGCGGGCGGTGCTCGAGGAGCCTGGCGGAGACGCCGCCGGTGTCGGCACCGTTGTAGGCGCCCATCACCGACCACGGGCCGACGTCGCGCACGAGCCGCTCGAAGGGCGCGAGGTAGGCCTCACGGAGCGTGCGCTCGTCGAGGCGTGCGAGGTAGCGCGTGCGCTCGGTCTCGGAGTCGTTGGCGACGTAGTGCTTGACGCACATCCCGACGCCCCGCTCCTGCGCGGCGCCCACGAGCGCCACCGCGATCTCGGCGGTCAGGTGCGGGTCCTCGGAGTAGCACTCGAAGTGCCTGCCACCCACCGGCGTGCGCTGCAGGTTCACCTGCGGGGCGAGCACCACGTCGACGCCGTGCCGCTTCGCCTCGGCGGCGAACAGGACACCCGACCGGCGTGCCAGGTCCAGGTCCCAGGTGGCCGCGAGGGCTGACGGCGCCGGGAACATCGCCGAGGTCCCGCCGCCCGGCCCGCGCACGCCGACCGGACCGTCGGACATCACCACCGGCTCCAGCCCGAGCCGTGGCACCGCGGTGGTCGCCCACATCGAGGCGCCCACGACGAGCGACACCTTCTCCTCGGTGGACAGCTCGTCCAGGAGACGGAGCAGCTCGGGCTCCGGGGCGGCGGCGTTCGTGGTGGCCTGCCTGTTGACGGCCTGCGTGGTGCTGGCCTGTCGGGTGATTGCCTGCGATGACAACGTGTGCTCCGTTCAGCGTCGGACGGCTGCCACGCATTCAACCACACTTACTTACTGGTTAGTAAGCCCGTTCACCCCGTATCGTATGGGCATGTCCGAAGCGACCGAGCAGGCTGCCCCCAAGGTCAAGCGACCCACCCGTGCCCACCGGCGGGAGGAGATCCTGGCCGCGGCCACCCGGGTCTTCGGGTCCAAGGGCTATCACCAGGGCTCGTTGGTGGACGTCGCCGCGCAGGTCGGGATCACGCACGCCGGCGTGCTGCACCACTTCGGCAGCAAGGACAAGCTGCTGTGGGAGGTGCTCGAGTACCGCGACCGCGTGGACGTGCAGCACCTCGAGGGCAAGCACATCCCCGGCGGCATGGACCTGTTCCGGCACCTGGTCACCACCGCCCGCCTGAACGCCGACCGGCGCGGCATCGTGCAGGCGTACGCGGTGCTCACCGGTGAGTCCGTGACCGACGGGCACCCGGCGTCGAGCTGGGTGGCCCACCGGTTCTCGGTGCTGCGCGGCGAGATCTCGCAGGCGGTGCTGGAGCTGGCCACCGAACGCGAGGTGCGGCTGCCCGACGGCGAGGCCGAGCGCGCGGCGTGCTCCGTCATCGCCCTGATGGACGGCCTTCAGCTGCAGTGGCTGCTCGACCCGGACGCCGTCGACCTCGCGGAGGCCACGCGGTTCGCCATCGAGTCGGTACTGACCGCGACGCTGGGCAGCACCGTCGAGATCACGGACCCCGGGGCTACCACTCGATCTTGAGCCGCCGGTGCTCCTTCGTGCTGGGCGGCACGTCCATCTTCTGCAGGGTGAACCCCATGATGTCGCTGAACACCGGGGCGGCGACCTCACCACCGAAGATCGAGCTCTTCGGGCTCTTGAGGAAGACGGAGACGGTGTACCGGGGGTCGTCGGCCGGGGCGACGCCGATGAACGACGCCATGTAGGTCCAGCCGTTGCCCGCACGCATCTGCGCGGTACCGGTCTTGCCGGCGATCCGGTAGCCGGGGATGTCGGCGTTGATGCCGGTACCGCCTTCCTCGGTCACCGTCTCCATCATCTCGACGACCGTGTCGGCGGTCTTCTCCGAGACGACGCGCTGACCGGGCGCCCGCTCGGCGGGCGTCACCGTGCCGTCCGGGCTGGTCGAGCCCTTGAAGAGGGTGGGGGTCATCCGCACCCCGCCGTTCGCCACCGTCGAGAAGACGCTGGTCGCCTGCATGGCGTTCACGGACAGACCCTGGCCGAACAGGACCGTGTACTGCGTACGACCGTCCCAGTCGGCCACGTCGTCGGGCGGCATGAAGCCCACCGACTCGCCGGGCAGCTTCAGGCCCGTCGGCTGGCCGAAACCGAACTTCTCCAGGTACTCCTGCCGCTTCTCGAGGGGAATCTTCTCGCCGGCCTGGACGGTCCCGGTGTTCGACGAGTGCGCGAGGATCCCCGTCAGCGTGAGCCGCTGCACCGGGTGGTCGTGCGAGTCGTGGAACGTCTGGCCGTTCGGCGCCGTGTACGTGTCGGGCACCGTGAACCGGCTGTCCGGGGTCCAGTAGCCGCCCTCCAGCGCTGCCGCCGTGGTGATCACCTTGCCCGTCGAGCCCGGGTCGAAGACGTCCTTCACCACGCGCGAACCGTTCGCCACCGCAGCGGTCGAGCGGTCGTTGGGGTCCACCGAGCCCGAGTCGGCGAGCGCCAGGATCTCGCCGGTGCGGATGTCCTGCACGATGGCCATGCCGTACGCGGCGCCGGTCTTCCGCTTGGCCTCGTCGAGCGCGTCCTGGGCCTTCCACTGGATGTCGTGCACCAGCGTGAGCCGGACGTCGCTGCCCGGGACCGCCGGGACCGACTCCTGTCCCGCCGCCGGGATCCGCAGGCCGTCGAGGCTGCGCTCGTAGGTGTCGGAGCCCGCTGTGCCGGCCAGCAGGTCGTCGTACGCCATCTCGATGCCGAGCTGGCCGGTCTGCTCGTCGTTCACGAACCCGACCAGCGAGCCCGCGACCTCGCCCGACGGGTAGGTGCGCCGCGAGGTGAGGTCGGTCCGGACGTACGCGCGGATCTCCAGCGCGGCGATGGCGCGCTGCACCTCCGGCACCACGTTCTTGGCGAGCACCTTGTAGCGGGACTTGCCCACGAGCTGCGCGGCCAGCTCGTTCTTGGGTATGTCGAGGATCGGCGAGAGCAGGTGGGCGATGCCGAGCGCCCCGTCCTCCACGCCGCGCGCCGCGCCGCGGAAGTCCTTGATCGCCACCGGGTCGCCGACCACCGTGTACCGGTCCACCGACGTCGCGAGCACCACGCCGTCGGCGTCCGTGATGTCACCGCGGTGTGCCGGGGTGACGGCGGTCGCCGTACGCGCCGCCTGTGCCTTCTCGGCAAGGCTCGGGCCCTCGATGAGCTGCACGTGGACGAGCCGCACCAGGAAGATCAGCACCACGAGCGCCGCGATGCCGACGAGCCAGCGCTGCCGCGCCTCCGGCCGGCCCGGCCGGGGCGGCAGCGGGCGCGCCACCCGGGAACGGGCGGGCGACTGGGCGGGACGGGCCGGGGCCGCGCGCCGGCCGGGTTCTGCGGGCGCCTGAAATCCCAGCCGGGTGCTCGTCGCACGGGGCTGGGGCTTCTTGGGCTGGGGCTTCTTCGGCTGGGCCTTGGTTTGGGGCTTCGGCTGCGGCCTGGGCTGGGCCTTCCTGGGCTGCGCCTTCGGCTGCGGCTTCTTGGCCTGAGGCTTCGGCTGAGCCCGCTTGGGCTGAGGCGCGCCGGCCTGCGGCTTGCGGGGCTGGCCAGAACGGGGCTGAGCAGACCGGGCCTGGGCAGCGCGCGGCTGCGTGGAACGCGGGCCGGCAGCGCGCCCCGTCGGGG
>NZ_JBHXBG010000171.1:0-11296 GCF_042726755.1 Promicromonospora sp. NPDC060271
TAGCCCTCTGGTCGATTAATGTTCAGAACGCCGGAACACCGGGGGAAACCTCAGGATGCCCGGTATCGCGGATGTAGCTCAGTGGTAGAGCATCAGACTTGGTCTTGTGCGGCTCGCCCGAGCCCTTCTCCACGCCGGCGGCCTTCAGGATCATCCGCGAGGCCGGCGGGGAGCGACCTGGTCTCGACAAGCTCGACCATCGGGAGAAGATGGGCGTATGCGTATCGCTGCTCCTATCGAGATCGGCCCGCTCGACGCCGACGCCCAGCAGGCCGTCCGAGACCTGGCGGCCGCGGCCGAGTCCCACGACGGCGTAGCGCCGCTCTCCGAGCAGCCGCTGCTCAACCTGGGGACGGACGCGGAGTGGATCACGCACGTCGTGGCCCACACCACGTCGGGCAGCACCATCGGCTACGTCCAGGTCGACCGCTCGGGCGACACCGCCAGCGCGGAGCTGGTGATCCATCCGGAGCACCGTCTGGGCGGTCGCGGGCGCATGCTCCTCAAGACCGCCGAACGTGACGCGACGCTCCCGTCGCGCTCGGGCGAGCCGGGCCAGCACGGCAAGCAGCTGCGGGTCTGGGCGCACGGCGACCTGGAGGCGGCCCGCGGCTTCGCCCGTGCGACGGGCCTGCACCCGGTACGTGAGCTCTTGTTCCTTGCCCGTCCCCTCGAGCGATCCGCAGCGCCGGAGCTGCCCGCGGCGCCCGCCGGCTATCGCCTGCGCACGTTCCGCCCGGGGGCCGACGACGACGCCTGGCTCCGCGTCAACGCCCGCGCGTTCGCGACCCATCCGGAGCAGGGCCGGATGACCCTGCACGACCTGCGCGCGCGCCAGGCCGAGGCGTGGTTCGACCCCGAGGGCTTCTTCCTGCTCGTACCCGACGGCGCGAGCGACGACGCCGATCCGGTCGCGTTCCAGTGGACGAAGGTCGAGCCGGGCCGGCCGGACGCCGCCCGCGACGGCGAGATCTACGTCCTCGGCGTGGACCCGGACCATCAGGGCAAGGGCCTGGGCCGGCTCATGACGGATGTCGGGCTGGCGCACCTCGCCCGTGCCGGCGCGACGCGCGCCGTGCTGTACGTCGAGGGGGACAACGCGCCAGCTCTCGCGACGTACGAGCGGTCCGGGTTCACGCGGGCCGCCGTACACGTTCAATATTCCCGCCCGTGACGAACGCTCTGCGAGAGCGTCACCCACTGTGTACCGAACGGTGACACCATGAACGACATGAAGGACAGTGCTGGGAGCACCCCCGCCAGGACCAGGGACAAGAACGGCCGATTCATGAAGCAGAGCCCTCGTACGACAAGCAGCGAGAGCATGAACGGCGGGCCCGACGGACACCGGGACCGCCCTGGGAAGACCGCCGACAGACTGGCGACCGCCGAGGTGGCGGAGAAGACCAGGCAGGCTGCCGCGCCGTCACCCATGCCGGTGCCGGTCCCGGAAGGCGCGTCGGCCGACGACATCATGGACCCGCGCTCCCTGGACGCGAGCCTGGCCGCGCACATCGCGGAGCACATCGCGGAGAGCCCGGAGGGGACCAGCCTGCTGGACCCGGTGCTCGGCGGACCGCTGCCCGTCGACCGGTTCGCGGACCGCGAGCTGAGCTGGCTCGCCTTCAACCAGCGCGTGCTGGAGCTCGCCGAGGACCCCCGGATCCCGCTGCTGGAGCGCGTCCGCTTCCTGGCGATCTTCGCGTCGAACCTGGACGAGTTCTTCATGGTGCGGGTGGCCGGCCTGAAGCGCCGCATCGCCACCGGCATCGCCGTCACGAGCGCTTCCGGGCTCGGCCCGCGCCAGGCGCTGTCGCGCATCTCGGACGAGGCGCACAAGCTCATGGAGCGGCACGCGCGCGTGTTCGAGGACGAGGTGCAGCCCGCGCTGGCCGGCGAGGGCATCACGCTGGTGCACTGGGGCGAGCTGGACACCAAGGAGCAGGAGCGCCTCCACAAGTTCTTCCGCAAGCAGATCTTCCCGGTGCTGACCCCGCTCGCGGTCGACCCCGCCCACCCGTTCCCTTACATCTCCGGGCTGAGCCTGAACCTCGCGGTGGTCGTCGCGAACCCGGCGACGGGCAAGGAGCACTTCGCACGCGTCAAGGTGCCGCCGTTGCTGCCCCGCTTCATCGCCGTGGACGCCTCGGGCAAGCCGCGCCGTCCCGGCACCAAGAAGGCCGACCCGCAGCGTGGGCCGCTCTCGTTCGTGCCGCTCGAGGAGGTCATCGCGCAGCATCTGGACTACCTGTTCCCCGGTATGGAGGTGCGCGAGAACCACACGTTCCGCGTCACCCGCAACGAGGACGTGGACGTCGAAGAGGACGACGCCGAGAACCTGCTCCAGGCCATGGAGAAGGAGCTGCTCCGGCGCCGGTTCGGGCCGCCGGTGCGCCTGGAGATCGCGAAGGACATCAGCCCGCGCATCCGGGACCTGATCGTCCGCGAGCTGGGGGTCAAGGACGAGGAGGTCTACGAGCTGCCCGCGCTGCTCGACCTGACCGGTCTCAACCTCATCGCCGACCTCGACCTGACGTCGCTGCACTACCCGCCGTTCGTGCCCTCGACGCACCGCCACCTCGCAGAGGTCGAGAGCTCCAAGCCGACCGACGTGTTCGCCGCGATCCGCCGTCGGGACATCCTGCTGCACCACCCGTACGACAGCTTCTCGACGAGCGTGCAGACGTTCCTGGAGCAGGCCGCCGCCGACCCGCACGTGCTGGCGATCAAGCAGACCCTGTACCGGACGTCGGGCGACTCGCCGATCGTCGACGCCCTGATCGACGCCGCCGAGGCCGGCAAGCAGGTGCTCGCCCTGGTCGAGATCAAGGCCCGGTTCGACGAGGAGGCCAACATCTCCTGGGCCCGCAAGCTCGAGGAGGCGGGCGTGCACGTCGTCTACGGCATCGTGGGCCTCAAGACGCACTGCAAGCTGTCGCTCGTCGTGCGCCAGGAGCCGGACGGCTCGCTGCTGCGCTACTGCCACGTCGGCACGGGCAACTACCACCCCAAGACGGCGCGCCTCTACACCGACCACGGCCTGCTGACCTGCGACTCGGACGTCGGCCAGGACCTGACCCGGCTCTTCAACCAGCTCTCCGGGTACGCGCCGAAGTCGACGTTCCACCGGCTGCTCGTGGCGCCCCGCGCCGTCCGCTCGGGCCTGGTGGAGCGCATCGAGCGCGAGGCGACCGCGGCCCGGGCCGGTCACGAGGCCTGGGTCAAGATGAAGATCAACTCGGTGGTCGACGAGACCGTCATCGACGCCCTCTACCGCGCCTCCCAGGCGGGGGTGCGGGTCGACCTCGTCGTGCGCGGCATCTGCGCCGTCCGCGTGGGCGTGCCGGGGCTGAGCGAGAACATCCGCGTGCGCTCCATCCTGGGCCGCTTCCTCGAGCACTCGCGCATCTTCGCGTTCGCCAACTCGGTGGGCCCCGCACTCGCCGAAGGGCCGGAGTCCGGCCCCGAGGTCTTCATCGGCTCGGCCGACCTGATGCACCGCAACCTCGACCGCCGGGTCGAGACCCTCATCCGGATCTCCGACCCGAACCACGTGGGCGAGCTGCTCGGCCTGCTGGACGAGTCCATGGCCGACACGACGGCGTCATGGCACCTCCTGCCCGACGGGAGCTGGCAACGCCCGAGCGCGGGTGCGGAGAGCAACGGCCTCCGCGACCTGCAGGCGGTCCTGATCCAGCGGCAGCGCCGTCGGCTCGAGCCCGTCCGGTGACGGGACGGCGGTCGGTCGTGGGCACGGGCCCGACGACGGCGGCCTCCCCCGCCGCGAGCCTGCACACCCCGGTCGTCATGACCGCAGGGGGGCTGGTCTGGCGCCGCCGCTCGGGCACGCTCCAGGTGCAGCTCGTGCACCGCCCCCGGTATGACGACTGGTCATGGCCCAAGGGCAAGCTCGAGGTCGGGGAGTCCTTCCAGGGCGCCGCGATCCGCGAGGTCGGCGAGGAGACGGGTAAGGAGATAGTGCTCGGCAGGCCCCTGCCCGGCCTGCAGTACCTGACCCCTGACGGCACGGTGAAGCGCGTGCACTACTGGGCGTCGCGTCGCGCCCGCAAGGGACGCGACAGCGCGGCGCTCACGGCGCGCGCTCCCCTGGCGCCGGTCGACCGGGACGAGGTCGACCGCACCGAGTGGTTCGACGTCGACGAGGCCGAGCAGCGCCTCACCCGGGCGTCGGACCGGGGCCCGCTGAACGCCCTGGTGGCCGCCGAGTCCGAGGGTGTGCTGCAGACCCGGACGCTCGTGATCGCGCGGCACGGCCGCGCGGTGCCGCGCACCGCCTGGCACGGCGCGGAGCGGGACCGCCCGCTCACCCCGCTCGGGCACGGCCAGGCGGCAGCACTGGTCCCGGTGCTGGCGGCCTACGGTGTCGAGCACGTGATCAGCTCCCGGTGGGAGCGGTGCGCCACCACCATCGACCCGTACGTCAGGGCCGCGAGCCTGCGGCCGAGCTACAGCGAGTACCTGACGGAGGCCCAGCACGAGCGGTCGCCGTCGCGTGTCGCGGCAACCGTGCGCGACCTCCTGGAGGAGACCACCGAGTCGTCGGTCATCTGCACCCACCGGCCGGTCCTCCCGACGGTGCTCGACGTGCTGGGCAGGCATGCGTCACGCGCTGTGGCGGACGGGCTGCCGTCGACCGACCCGTTCCTCGAGCCCGGCGAGCTGCTGGTCGCGCACGTCGCCGACACCACCTCCGGACCCCTGGTGGTGGCCACCGAGAAGGTGAGTCCGCTGGTCTGGTGACCGTGGTGGTAGACACGCGCGCCACTTCGGCGCACTATCGGTCACCATGAGCAGCGACCAACGACCGCCGAGACGGCCGGCCATGCTGGACCCCCGGGACGCCGAGGCGCTTCCGGGGGAGGTGGACCCCGCGCTGCGCGACGAGGTGGCGCACGCGACCGCACGCGCGCTGGTGGACCGCGCACGCACCACCGAGGATCCGGCCGTGGTGGAACGGCTCATCCACCTGGTGGAGAACGAGGGCCTCGACACGGTGGCGGGCCTGTGGGCGGACGCCGCCGCCGTGTCGCTGCCCGGTGCGCTCTGGCGGCTGTACGTCCTGCGTGAGTGGGTGCGCCGTGACATGCCTACCGTCATGCTCCGGTATCGACTCGGTGTGGAAGCCGCCCCGGTCCAGGAGGCCGTCGCGGGCGTCCCGAGCCCTCCGGAACCGGGCGACCTGCGGATCCTTGCCGACGCGGTGCTCTCCGGCGTCTTCACCGGCGACCTCGCCGTCGCCCTCGAACGGGCCGGCGCGTTCTGCCGCATCCTGTCGACCGGAGCCGCGTTCGACGCGGACTCCCGCGAGGTGGCTGACCCCACCGGCGCGACCCGGATGACCCGCAGCGCTAGCTCCCTGCTGCGCACCGCGGAGGAGCTGGAACGGGCCGGAGGCCTGTGGCGCACGGGGTCTCTCGAGTAGGCGGACGACCTGTCAAGTGGCGTTCGCCCGTAGCGCTGTGACGTCGGACCCCCTTGGCAGATCCCCGCACGCGATTAGGATGGTGCAAGCGACGCCGGGCTGCGGATGCCCCGGGCTCCACCTCAAGCCGCTACGAGCGGCCCCGCGCCGAGAGGCGCTCCCGGTTCGGCGTCGCTCCAACTTCCTTCACGGCCGACAAGACCGTCGACAACTGCCTTGCCCCGCGCGCCTGTGCCTTTTGTCACGGGCTGCCAAAGCGCAACCTTGCAAATTGGCGATAGTCGGCAAGCGCTCTACGCTGAGCCTGTTCCAGAGCCCTTAGAACGGGAGCCCTCGTGCGCCTTACTCCGCGCGACACCAAGTACTTCGATCTTCTTGCCGACCTGGCCCAGCATCTGGTCCAGGGTTCGTCCCTCTTGGCGGAGCTGCTCGGTGCGGACCGGGCCGGACGAGAGAAGCTCGCCGACGAGATGCACGAGGTCGAGCACCTCGCCGACGACGCGACGCACTCGATCATGCGGCGCCTCAACCAGACCTTCGTTACGCCGTTCGACCGCGAGGACATCTCGAGCCTGGCCTCGGCGCTGGACGACTGCATGGACGAGATGGACGAGGCCGCCGAACTGATCGTCCTGTACAAGGTCGAGGGCCTGCCCGACCGCGTGTCCGAGCAGGTCCAGGTGCTCCAGCGGTGCGCTGAGCTCACGGCGGAGGCCATGCCGCGCCTGCGCTCGATGGACAAGCTCGCCGACTACTGGGTAGAGGTGAACCGCCTCGAGAACCAGGCGGACAAGCTGCACCGCAAGCTGCTCGCCCAGCTCTTCGACGACTTCGCCGGCGACCCGGTCATGCTGATGAAGCTCAAGGAGATCGTCGAGGTTCTCGAGAACGCCGCGGACAGCTTCGAGAAGGTCGCGAACATGGTCGAGACCATCGCCCTCAAGGAGTCCTGAGTTGGAGGTCGCTCTCGTCGTCCTCGTGGTGGCGCTCGCCCTGAGCTTCGACTTCACCAACGGCTTTCACGACGCCGCCAACGCCATCGCCACGTCGGTGTCGACGCGGGCGCTGACCCCGCGGGTCGCGCTCGTCATGGCGGCCGCCATGAACTTCGCCGGAGCACTGCTGGGCACCGAGGTCGCTGAGACGATCGCGACGTCGATCGTCAACCTCGAGGGCGCCGGAACGCACGCCGAGCTCGCCGTCGTGCTGTGCGCGCTGCTCGGGGCGATCGTGTGGAACCTGATCACGTGGTGGTTCGGCCTGCCGTCGTCGTCCACGCACGCCCTCATCGGCGGGCTGGTGGGCGCTGGTATCGCGGGCGGCATGAGCGTCTACTGGTCCGCGATCGTGGACAAGGTGGTCCTGCCCATGATCATCTCGCCGCTGGTCGGCTTCGGCCTCGCCTTCGCCGTGATGGTCGCGGTCATGTGGATCTTCCGCTACGCGGCACCGGCCAGGACGAACCGGCGCTTCCGGATCGCGCAGACGGCGTCGGCCGCCGCCATGGCGCTCGGCCACGGCCTGCAGGACGCGCAGAAGACGATGGGCGTCATCTACCTGGCCCTGCTGACCGTTGGCTGGGCCTCCGTCGACCAGGGCATCCCCCTGTGGGTCAAGCTCTCCGCGGCGGCCGCCATCTCCGCCGGCACCTACTCGGGTGGCTGGCGGATCATGCGCACGCTCGGCCGCAGGATCATCGAGCTCGACCCGGCCCGCGGCTTCGTGGCCGAGTCGGTCTCGGCCCTCGTGCTCTACGTCAACGCGTTCGTGCTGCACGCCCCAGTCTCCACGACGCACACGATCACCTCGGCGATCATGGGCGTCGGCGCCACCCGCAGGCTCTCCGCCGTGCGTTGGGGCGTCGCCAAGAACATCGCCGTCGCGTGGGTCCTCACCATCCCGGCCGCCGCGCTCGTGGCAGCGCTCGCGACGTGGGCGCTCTTCCCGTTCCTGGTCTGACCTGGCCTAGCCCGACCCGACCAGACCTGACCAGGAACGTTCCCCGCGCGACTTGCACCGGGTGAGATCTAGCATCGAGCGTATGAGCACCGCCTCCACCGCCCCGACGTCCGGCGCCAGATCAGCCCATCGCAAGGCAACGGCCCTCGCCTTCGCCGCAGCGGTGGGCGGTTTCTTGTTCGGCTTCGACAGCTCCGTGATCAACGGAGCGGTGAACGCCATCGAGGGCCAGTTCGCCCTCGACCCGTCGGTGACCGGGATCGTGGTCGCCGTCGCGCTGCTCGGCTGCGCGCTCGGCGCGTGGGCCGGCGGCCGGCTGGCCGACCGCTGGGGCCGCACCAACGTCATGGTGATCGGCGCGATCCTCTTCTTCGTGTCGTCGATCCTCTCGGCCATCGCGTTCTCCGCGTGGGACCTGGCCGTCTGGCGTTTCATGGCCGGTGTGGGCATCGGCATCGCGTCCGTGATCGCGCCCGCGTACATCGCGGAGATCGCGCCGGCGGCCATGCGCGGCCGGCTGGGCTCGCTGCAGCAGCTCGCGATCACCGTCGGTATCTTCGCCGCGCTGCTCTCCGACCAGATCCTCGCCGAGTCGGCGGGCGGCGCCGCCAACGTCCTCTGGCTCGGCTGGGAGGCCTGGCGCTGGATGTTCCTGGTGGCAGTGGTCCCCGCCGCCGTCTACGGCATCCTCGCGCTGCGCATCCCGGAGTCGCCGCGCTACCTCGCGGCCAAAGGACGCGACGACGACGCGCGGGCCGTCCTGGCCAGCGTGCTGGGCCCCGACGAGGACGTCGACGACCGTCTCGCCCAGATCCACCACAGCATCGCGGTCGACGAGGCGAACACCAACCAGGCGTCGCTCCGGGGCAGCGTCCTCGGGCTCAAGCCGATCGTCTGGGTGGGCATCCTGCTGTCGGTGTTCCAGCAGTTCGTCGGCATCAACGTGATCTTCTACTACTCGAGCACGCTGTGGCAGGCCGTCGGGTTCGACGAGAGCCAGGCGTTCCTGGTCTCCACCATCACGTCGGTCACGAACGTCGCCGTCACGTTCATCGCCATCGCCCTCATCGACAAGGTGGGCCGTCGCCCGTTGCTGCTCATCGGGTCGGCAGGCATGGCGGTATCACTGGGCCTCATGGCCGTCGCGTTCACCCAGGCGACCGGCTCGGGTGACAACATCTCGCTCAGCGGCCCCTGGGGCGTCATCGCCCTCATCTGCGCCAATGCGTTCGTCGTCTTCTTCGGCGCCTCGTGGGGTCCGCTCGTATGGGTGCTGCTCGGCGAGATGTTCCCCAACCGCATCCGTGCCGCCGCCCTCGGTGTCGCGGCGGCCATGCAGTGGATCGCCAACTTCGCCATCACCCTGACGTTCCCGCCGATGCTCGCCGCGTTCGGCGCCAGCGTGCCGTACCTCATGTACGCCGCCTTCGCGGCGCTGAGCTTCTTCTTCGTGCTCACCAAGGTGCCGGAGACCCGGGGCATGGAGCTCGAGGACATGGTCGACCAGAGCCGCACCAGGGCCTGACCCGAGCGCACCACCCCGCCGACCGACGACGGCGCCGTCCCCACCACCGTGGGCGCGGCGCCGCTCTCGTGGCCGGGGCCGGATCTCGTGCCGGGCCGCCCTGCCGACAACCTGTCGCACAGGTCACATGCCGGTCTGCCGAACCGCACCCGAGAAACGCTTGCGTTGGGCAACCAATATTCATATAGTTGCTCTAAGCAATCAATTGCGAGGCACCGATGACTTCCTTACCCAGCCGGACGCCGTCCGGCACCGAAGCTCCGGCCGTCACCCTGATCTCCGCGCTCCAGAGCCTGTCGCGCGCCCAACGGGAAGCGGCGGCACGGATCGCCCACGAGCTCGACTGGCCCCGGTCCGGCGTCGCCGTGCTGCACCTGCTCGCCAAGTGCGGCCCGACCTCCCTGACCGACCTCGCGGCGCACCTGCGCGTCGACCTCTCGGTAGCGAGCCGTCAGGTCAGCACGCTGGCCGACGCCGGATACGTCGTCCGAACGGTCGACGCAGGGGACCGCAGGATCCGCACGGTGGAGCTGACCGACGTCGGGCGAGCCCTGGCGGCCGAGGCCGCCCAGCAGTACACGAACCTGATCGACCGGGCGTTCGCCGCATGGTCGCCCGAAGACCTCGCCGAGGCGACCCGCACGCTGCACCGCCTCGTCGACACCATCAGCGCGGACACGGCGCACCGGAGATCACCCCAGAACCAGCAGGAGATCGCATGACCAGCCCCACCGCCCGGTCCACAGTGGTCGAGACCGACCACCTCCAGGGCGAACCACCCGCCATGACGCACAGCGAGGTCCTTCGGGCCCTGTCCGGGATCCTTCTCGGCATGTTCGTCTCGGTCCTGGCGATGTCGGTGGTCTCGTCGTCGCTGCCGAAGATCATCACCGACCTCGAGGGCAACCAGTCGGCGTTCACCTGGGTGGTCACCGCGACCCTGCTGACCTCGACGATCTCCACCCCGATCTGGGGCAAGCTCGCCGACCTCACGAACCGCAAGACACTCATCCAGGTCGCGCTGATCATCTCCGTGCTCTCCGCGGCCGCCGCCGGGTTCGCGCAGGACACCGGCCAGCTCATCGCCTTCCGCGCCTTCCAGGGCATCGGCGCGGGCGGTCTGCAGTCCCTGTCCGCCGTGCTCATCGCCGACATCATCAGCCCGCGTCAGCGCGGCCGGTACATGGGCCTCATGGGTTCGATCATGGGCATCGGCATGGTCGGCGGGCCCATCCTCGGCGGTTTCCTCACCGACGCCATCAGCTGGCGCTGGAACTTCTTCGTCGGTCTGCCGTTCGCGGTGGCCTCGATCATCGTGCTCCAGCTCACGCTCAAGCTCCCGAGGCGACTCCGCGGCTCCGCCCGGATCGACGTCATCGGCGCCACGCTGATCTCGGTCGGCATCGCCACGCTGCTCCTGTGGATCACCTTCGCTGGCACCGAGTTCGACTGGATGTCCTGGCAGACGGCGGCCATGGTCGGCGGCTCACTGCTGGTCCTGGCGGTCGCCGTGCTCGTGGAGCTGCGGGTCAAGAACCCGCTCATCCCGATGTACCTGTTCAAGAACCGCACCCTGGTGCTCGCCGTCATCGGCTCGGTCGCCGTCGGCGTCGCGATGTTCGGCTCGTCGGTGTTCCTCAGCCAGTACATGCAGCTCTCGCGCGGCATGACGCCAACGGAGTCCGGCCTGTACACGATCCCGATGGTCGTCGGCCTGTTCCTGTCGTCGACGGTCGGCGGCCAGCTCATCTCGAGGACCGGCCGGTACAAGCCGTACATGGTGACCGGGGGCGTGCTCCTGACGGCCGGCCTGCTGCTCCTGTCGACCCTCGACTACCACACGTCGTTCGTCCTGGTCTCGATCTACCTGTTCGTCCTCGGCTCCGGGGTCGGCCTGCTCATGCAGAACATGGTGCTGGCCACGCAGAACACGCTGCACATCAAGGACTCGGGCTCGGGTACGTCCACCGTGACGTTCTTCCGCTCGCTCGGCGGCGCCATCGGGGTCTCGGCGCTCGGCGCGATCCTCGGGCACAGCGTGAAGGCCGGCCTGCAGGACGGCATCACGGAGATCGCCCCCGAGCTGGCGAAGCAGGGCATCGACCCGTCAGCGCTCGCCTCCGGGGGCGGCACCCTGCCTGACCTGGCGACACTGCCGCCCGTCCTGGTGGAGGTCGTCGAGAAGGCCTACGCGAACGGCATCGCGGACATCTTCCTCGCCGCCGTGCCGCTGGCCCTGGTCGCGCTGCTCTGCGTCTCCCTCATCAAGGAGGTCCCCCTGGGCCACCGCTCGGGCATCGACCAGCTCAAGGACCTGGAACCCGCCGCAAGCTGACTTCCGCTCGCGGGGACCCGCGAGGTAGAGCGTG
>NZ_JBHXBG010000172.1:0-11248 GCF_042726755.1 Promicromonospora sp. NPDC060271
GTGTTGCACAGCGTGGACAATGTCTACGCAGAGCAACACACCCCGTAGACGTGTAGTCGCCCCGCCAGGTCTCGACAGGCTCGACCGGCGGTGATCGTGTCTCGGCCGCCCGGGATTGCGCGCCTCAGTGGAGCTGGGCCTCGATCAGCGCGTCTTCCTCGTCCTCGGCCGTCCGGCGCCGCTCGCGGGCCGGCCTGCGCGCCCGCACCCCCGCGCCGTCCGCCGCCTCGCCGGTGGCCAGCAGCAGGTCACCCGCCGACACGGACTCGCCGCGCAGCGCCCCCCGCTCCCGGCGCCACAGCAGCACGTACCCGCTGATCGCGCCGATCGCGAAGATGCACCACTGGAACGCGTACGACAGGTGCGACCCCGGGTCGGTGTCCGGCTTGGGCAGGGCGGCCAGCCCGGTCCGCGGGGCAGGCTCCTCGGCCCGCAGCGCGCCGTACGCGCCAACGGTGCGGCCCTCGGCCCAGGCCGCGCCGTCCGGCCCCGCCGCGAGCACCTGCTGGGTCGAGATCGCCTGCACCTGCCCGGGGGGCGCGTCCCGGTCGGAGGCGGGCTCGTCGGCCCGCAGCGACGCCACGACGGTCACGGTGCCGGACGGCGGCGCGGGTACGGCGTCGGGCCGGGACCCGTCGGCGCCGAGCGGCACGAAGCCGCGGTCGATCACGATGACGACGTCCTGCCCGCCGACCCGCGTCTCGAACGGCACCAGCACGTGGTACCCGCCCTGGCCGCCGACGGGCCGGTTGCGCAGCAGCACCGTCGCGTCGGTGACGTACTCGCCCGTCAGCTCCACCCGCTGCCAGACCTCGTCCTTCGGCACGACGGCGCCCGGCCCGGCCAGGACCTCGCCCACCGGCACCACCGGCGCCGACCAGTTGGCGTTCACGAGGTCGATCTCGGCGTTGCGCGACTCTGCGCGGTCCCACTGCCAGCGGCCGGCCACGAGGCACAGGGCGGCCAGGACCACGGCGGCCACCGCCAGGATCACCCACTGGCGCGTCGTGCGCGGGCCGCGGGACTCGTCGCCCCGGGCGCTCGCGGCGCCGTCGTTCACGACACCCGGTCCAGCTCCGCCACGGCCACCGTCTGCTTCCAGAAGGACCGCGACGCGAGGAACTGCTCGAGGTGCTCACGGTGCTCGTCGCACGCGAGCCAGACCTTGCGGCGCTCGGGCGTGTGCAGCTTGGGGTTGTTCCACAGCAGGCCCCACGCCGCCTGCTCGCGGCAGCCCTTGGCGCTGCAGACGAGCTCGCCGTCTGGCACGGGGTCGGGTGCGGGGCCGGAGAGGCCGAGGAGGTCCATCAGCAGTTCCCTCAGTCGTCCACGTGGTCGATGACGCGCCCGGCGCCGGGCGCACCCGGGGTGGGCGCACCAGGGGCCCACGGTACGTCGGGCGCGGCGTCGGACAGCTCGGTGAGCGCAGGAGCGGCCGCGGGCGTCACGGGCGAGGTGCCGTGCGTGACCTGGTCCCGCCCGGAGTTCGCGATGAGCACCGCTGAGTACGGCAGCACCACGGCGGCGGCGACGAGTGCCCAGCGGACCCAGCCGTCCACCAGCACCGCGCCGATGATGCACACCACGCGGATGGACATCTGGATCAGATAGCTGCGCGTGCGGCGTGCCTGGTCCACCGCCAGCGGCTCGGGGGCCGAGGTGATGGACGGGACCGGCTCGCTCATCTGGTCAGTCTACGTCCGCGACGTGCCCGTCAGACACGCCGTCGGACGTCCGCACGCGCGGCGTTGCTCACACGTTGTTGTAGAAAACCGACAAGGACCTGTGGATCCCTGTGGGCCTGCCGCGCGCGGCGCCCGTCCGACGCGCGGGGTAGCGTCGCAACGGACCCGGATCGAGCCAGGTACCGGCCGCCGCCCCAGCCTCGCGCGGCCTCATGCGGACTTGCACCATCACAGCATCGAGGAGTTCAGGTGACCACCACGCCCGAGACACAGAGCATCGCCGCAGGTCCCACCGGCCGGGTAGTCGTCGTGACGGGCGCCGCGCGCGGCATCGGCCGCGCGATCGCCGAGCGTTTCGTCGCCGACGGGGACCGCGTCGCCACCATCTACCGCGGCGGCGACCTGCCCAAGGGCGTGGAGGCCTATGTGGCCGACGTCACCGACTCCGCGGCCGTCGACGCCGCGTTCACCGCCATCGAGAAGGACATGGGGCCCGTCGAGGTGCTCGTGGCCAACGCCGGCGTCACCAAGGACCAGCTCCTGATGCGCATGAGCGACGAGGAGTTCGAGTCAGTGCTCGACGTGAACCTCACCGGGACCTTCCGCTGCGTGCGCCGCGCGTCGAAGGGCATGATCAGGGCCCGCAAGGGCCGCATCGTGCTGATCGGCTCGATCGTCGGCATGTCCGGCGGTCCCGGCCAGGTCAACTACTCGTCGTCCAAGGCCGCACTGGTGGGCATGGCGCGCTCGATCACGCGTGAGCTCGGCGCGCGCGGCATCACGGCCAACGTCGTCGCGCCGGGTTACGTCGAGACGGACATGACCGCCGCCCTGTCCGAGGACGTGCGCACGAGCTACCTCAAGACGATCCCCGCCGGGCGCTTCGCCTCGCCGGACGAGATCGCGTCGGTCGTGTCGTTCATCGCGTCCGACGCCGCCGGCTATGTCTCCGGCGCGGTCATCCCCGTCGACGGTGGCCTCGGGATGGGGCACTGACCCGTACTCTGGCGCCGCGGCCTGCGGTTTTGCCCGAACATATCCACCACTTCTGCCATGCCGCACGGCGCGGAGTTTCGTTCCACGCCGCAACTCGCACTACGCTCGCACCCAGCGCAGGGGTTGCTTCGGCACGCCTGCGCCCGATCGGAAGGACAACATGGGTCTCCTCGAAGGTAAGAAGCTGCTCGTCACGGGCGTGCTGACGGACTCGTCGATCGCATTCCACGCAGCCCGGCTCGCTCAGGACGAGGGCGCCGAGGTGATTCTCTCGTCCTTCGGGCGGCAGATGAAGCTCACGCAAGCCTTCTCGAAGCGGCTGCCGGTCGAGGCACCGGTGGTCGAGCTGGACGCGACCAGCCAGGAGAACCTCGACGCGCTGGCCGACGCCGTGCGCGCGGAGGGCTTCGACAGGCTGGACGGCGTCGTGCACTCGATCGGGTTCGCGCCGCAGTCCGTCATGGGCGGCAACTTCCTCACGGGCACCTGGGAGGACGTCGCCACAGCGCTGCACGTCTCCACGTTCTCGTACAAGTCGATCGCCGTCGCGGCCCAGCCGCTCATGACCGACGGCGGCGCCGTCGTCGGCCTGACGTTCGACGCGCAGTTCGCCTGGCCCGTCTACGACTGGATGGGCGTGGCCAAGGCCGGCCTGGAGTCCGCGAACCGCTACCTGGCGCGCGACCTCGGCCCTGAGGGAATCCGCTGCAACCTCGTCTCGGCAGGGCCCATCCGTACCACCGCCGCCAAGTCCATCCCGGGCTTCGCGACGATGGAGGACGCGTGGCCGACCCGAGCCCCGCTCGGCTGGGACCAGACCACCGCGGAGCCCGCGGCACGCGCCGTGTGCGCGCTGCTGTCCGACTGGTTCCCGGCGACCACCGGCGAGATCGTGCACGTCGACGGCGGCGTGCACGCCATGGGCCAATAGATGGGCAGGAGGCACTGATGGGCAGAGCGTCGGGCACGGAGCTGACCACTTCGCCGGTGCGGCGACTGGTACTGCTCCGGCACGCGAAGGCGGAGCCGCCGTCGGAACTTCCCGACGAGCAGCGGCCGCTCGCGCTGCGTGGCCGCGACCAGGCGGCGAAGGTCGGTGCGGCGTTGGTCGCGTCCGGCCTCGTGCCCGACGCCGTCCTCGTCTCCGGGGCACTGCGCACCCGGCAGACGTGGGACCTCGCGCGCAAGCACCTGGGGGAGCCGCCGGTGGCGTACACCGACGAGCTGCTGGGAGCGATGCCGCGCGGCGTCCTCGCGCTCGTGCGCGAGCTCGACCCCGCCAGCCGGACCGTGCTCGTGATCGGTCACGAGCCCGCGATGGCGGGCACCGCCGAGCTGCTGGCCGGCCCGGGCTCGGAGGACGGCGCGCTGGCGCAGGTCCGCGTCGGCGTCCCGACGGCGACGTACTCCGTCCTGGAGGCCGACGCCCCCTGGGCGGACTGGGACCGCAAGCTGGCCCGCCTGACAGAGGTAACCCGCCCCGCCTGACCTCGTTGAGTGCGTGATATTTGCCCCTTTTAGTGTGCCAGGAGGGCAAATATCACGCACTCAACGTGCTAGAGCAGGGTGAGGACGGCGTCCAGGCGGTTCTCGATCGAGTGGGGGGCCTGTTCTCGTACGACCGGCTTGGCGTTGAAGGCCACGCCTACGCCCGCGATCTCGATCATGCCGAGGTCGTTCGCCCCGTCGCCGACGGCGACCGTGTGCTCCAGCGGGATGTCCAGGGCGGCGGCCCACTCGCGCAGCGTCGCGGCCTTGGCCGCGCGGTCGATGACGGGGCCGACGGTGCGCCCGGTCAGCACGCCGTCCGCGACCTCCAGGCGGTTGGCGCGCAGCAGCGTGATCCCGAGCTCCTGCGCGACCGGCTCGACGATCTCCGCGAAACCGCCTGACACCAGCCCGAACGCCCAGCCGCGCGCCTGGCACTCGGCCACGAGCTCGCGCGCGCCCGGCGTCAGCTCGACGGCGGCGCGCACCTTGTCCAGCGCCGCGACGGGCACGCCGGCGAGGGTCGCGACGCGCTCGCGCAGGGACGCCGCGAAGTCCAGCTCGCCCCGCATCGCGCGCTCGGTCACCGCCGCGACCTCGTCCCGCGTGCCCGCATGCTCGGCGATGAGCTCGATGACCTCCTGGCGGAAGAAGGTCGAGTCCACGTCGGTCACGATGAGTCGCTTCACGGGCACCAGTGTGCCGGACCCCTCGGGTTCAGCGGCCTCGGTGAACACGTGCTGAGACCTGTCAGACCCCGCCGGACGTGTCAGACCCACAGGTCACTCGGGTGATCCGTACGTCTGACACGGCCGGTGGGGCCTGACAGGTGAGCGGGTCAGTCGACGACCGTGCCCTTCGGGACCACCGTCAGGCCCGACTCCGTGACCGTGAAGCCCCGCGCGCGGTCCTCGTCGTGGTCCACGCCGATCCGGGCCCGCTCGTTGACGATCACGTTCTTGTCGACGATCGCCCGGTGCACGTGCGCGTACCGGTGCACCTGGACGTCGTCCATCAGCACCGAGTTCGACACGTTCGAGTACGAGTGCAGGTGCACGCCCGGCGAGAGCACCGACCCAGCGGCCTGCGCACCCGAGATCAGCACGCCCGGCGAGACGATCGACTCCGCCGCGTGCCCCATCCGGCCCGGCCCGGCGTGCACGAACTTCGCCGGCGGCAGGCCGGTGTAGCCCGTGTACAGCGGCCAGTCGTAGTTGTAGAGGTTGAAGATCGGGTGCACGGCGATGAGGTCGATGTTGGCCTCGTAGTACGAGTCGATGGTCCCGACGTCGCGCCAGTAGCCGCGGTCCCGGTCGGTCGAGCCGGGCACGTCGTTGCGGATGAAGTCGTACACGGCGGCCTCGCCCTGCGCGACGAACGCCGGGATGATGTCGCCGCCCATGTCGTGCCGCGAGTCCGGGTTCGCCGCGTCCTTCGTGACGGCCTCGACCAGCGCGTCGGCGTCGAACACGTAGTTGCCCATCGAGGCGAGGATCTCGCCGGGGGAGTCGGGCAGGCCCGTCGGGCTGGTCGGCTTCTCCAGGAACTCGCGGATCTTCGTGGGGTCGCCCGGGTCGACGTCGATGACGCCGAACTGGTCGGCCATGCCGATCGGCTGCCGGATCGCGGCGACCGACGCCCGCGCGCCCGACTCGATGTGCGCGTCCACCATCTGGGAGAAGTCCATGCGGTAGACGTGGTCGGCGCCGACCACGACCACGATGTCGGGCCGCTCGTCGTCGATGATGTTGAGGCACTGGTAGATCGCGTCGGCGCTGCCGAGATACCAGTGCTTGCCCACGCGCTGCTGCGCGGGGACGGGCGCGACGAAGTTGCCCAGCAGGGGCGACATGCGCCACGTCTTGGAGATGTGCCGGTCCAGGGAGTGTGACTTGTACTGCGTCAGCACGACGACGTGCAGGTAACGCGAGTTGACGATGTTCGAGAGAGCGAAATCCACCAGACGGTAGATGCCGCCGAAGGGCACTGCGGGTTTGGCGCGGGCGGCGGTCAGCGGCATCAGCCGCTTTCCCTCGCCGCCGGCGAGGACGATCGCAAGGACACGTGGGGCGGAAGCCATACGGGTGACATTAAGCCCTTTTGCGCGGGTCCGTCAGATGGCACGCTGAGACTTGGCGCACGCTAGGTTGGCAGGATGTCCGACGTCGCTGCCGCCCCAGGCTTCGCCCCCCGTTCCGTTCCCGCCCCGGGCCCCGCGCCCCGCACCGCGCAGCGGCCCGCCGACAGCCTCCGCGTCGACCTGCTGACCCGCGAGTTCCCGCCGCACGTCTATGGCGGTGCCGGCGTCCACGTGGCCGAGCTCGCCGCGGTGCTCGCGCAGCACGCCGACGTGCGGGTGCGCTGCTTCGACGGCCCGCGCGACGCCGCGACCGAGGCGTCCGGCGTCACCGGGTACGTGACCCCGAAGGCGCTCGCGGGCGCGAACGCGGCGCTCGCCACGCTGGGCACGGACCTCGTCATGGCCGACGACGTCGCCGGCGCCGACCTCGTCCACTCCCACACCTGGTACGCCAACATGGCCGGCCACCTCGGCGGGCTGCTGCACGGCGTGCCCCACGTGGTCACCGCACACTCCCTGGAGCCGCTGCGCCCCTGGAAGGCCGAGCAGCTCGGCGGCGGGTACGCCCTCTCGTCGTGGGCCGAGCGCACCGCGTACCTGGGTGCGGCCGGCGTCATCGCGGTCTCGGCGGGCATGCGGGCCGACATCCTGCGCGTCTACCCGGAGCTCGACCCGGAGCGCGTCCACGTGGTGCACAACGGCATCGACCTGTCGGGCTGGCGCCGCCCCGCCGCCGACGACGCCGCCGCGCAGGCCACGGCACGCCGCTACGGGATCGACCCCGACCGGCCGGCGGTCGTGTTCGTCGGCCGGATCACCCGGCAGAAGGGCCTGCCGTACCTGCTGCGGGCCGCCGCCGAGCTGCCCCCTGAGGTGCAGCTCGTGCTGTGCGCCGGCGCGCCGGACACGCCGGAGATCATGGCCGAGGTGCTGCGCCTGGTCGACCACCTGCGCGAGTCCCGGACCGGCGTCGTCTGGATCGAGGAGATGCTGCCGCGGCCCGACCTGATCGCGGTCCTGGCGGCCTGCACCGTCTTCGTCTGCCCGAGCGTCTACGAGCCGCTCGGCATCGTGAACCTCGAGGCCATGGCCGTTGGCCTGCCGGTGGTCGGCACGGCGACGGGCGGCATCCCCGAGGTGGTCGACGACGGCGTCACCGGCCTGCTGGTCCCCATCGACCAGGCCGACGACGGGACGGGCACCCCGCTCGACCCCGGCCGCTTCGTCGCCGACCTCGCGACGGCGCTCACCCGGGTGGCGACCGACCCCGAGGGCGCGGCGGCGATGGGGGCCGCCGGGCGCCGTCGGGCCGAGGAGCACTTCACCTGGTCGGCGATCGGCGAGCGCACCATGGAGGTCTACCGGCAGGTGCTCGGGCGGGCCTGATCGGCTGACCGCGGCGGGGTGGTCAGCGGACCTCGCCGTAGGTCGCCGCGCTCATCGCGTGGCGGGCGGTGCGGTCGACCTCGCGCAGCGCCGTGGAGCGCTGGTCGACCTGGAAGACGTTCACCGCGCCGCCGTCGTCCATCGTGCCGAGGGCCACGATGGCGCGCAGGCGGGTGGCCAGGTCAAGCACCCGGGCACGCCGCCCGTCCAGGTGCGGCACCGGCCAGGACGACGTGCTGGCGGACCGGATCCGCTCGATGGCGTCGGCGGCGTCGTCGCGCCAGCGCGCCACGTCGAGCTGGTCCAGGGCGTCCGTCGCGGTCATGAGGCTCGTGCGCAGCTCGCGCTCGGCGTCCGCGACCGAGCCGATCGTGCCGAGCACGAGCGTCGTCCACGCTGGGACCTCCAGCACCTGCCACGTCACCATGTGCCCGGGCTCGATGTGGCTGCCGAACGCCTGGACCTTCGGCACCGCCGCCCAGCTCCCGTCCGCCGTCGTGACCACCACGCACTCCCCGGCGTCCGTGGCCTCGAGGCCGGCGGCCGCCGGCACGCCCGCCGGGTCGCCGGGCGCAGGCAGCAGCGCGCAGACCTCGCGCGGCCCCGTCGTCCAGGTGGTGAAGAGCGTGTCGAGGTCGGTGCCGTCGGCAAAGCCGGGTAGCCCCTCGACGGTGTGCGGCTCGTCGTCGCCCACCACGGACTTCACAGCGTCCGAGGTGTCGCCTATGCCCTGCAGCCACAGGGCGAGCAGCACGCTCCGGGGGAGGTCCTGATCGGTGTCCACCGCAGAACTGTAAATGACTGCTCCTCGGGTATCGTCGGTGCCCATGAGCTCGGTTCTCCAACTCACGGGCGTCACCGTCCGTCGCGGCACCTCGACCATCCTCGATTCCGTGGACTGGCAGGTGAACGAGGGAGAACGGTGGATCGTGCTCGGCCCGAACGGTGCGGGCAAGACAACTCTCCTCCAGATCGTCGCGGCGCGCCTCCACCCGACGTCGGGTACGGCGAAGATCCTCGACTCGACCCTCGGCAGGGTCGACGTGTTCGAGCTCCGCCCGCGCATCGGTATCTCGAGCGCGGCGCTCGCCGAGCGCCTCCCGACGGCGGAGACGGTGCGCGACGTCGTGCTGACCGCTGCCTACGGCGTGACCGGCCGCTGGCGCGAGACCTACGACGAGCTCGACGAGCAGCGCGCGAAGGACCTGCTGGCGCTGTTCGACGTCGACCACCTCGCCGACCGCACCTACGGCACCCTGTCGGAGGGTGAGCGCAAGCGCGTGCAGATCGCCCGCGCCCTCATGACCGACCCGGAGCTGCTGCTGCTGGACGAGCCCGGCGCCGGGCTCGACCTGGGCGGCCGCGAGGAGCTCGTGGCCGCGCTCTCCGAGCTCGCGCACGACCGGCTGTCCCCGGTCCTCGTGCACGTCACGCACCACGTCGAGGAGATCCCGCCGGGCTTCACGCACCTGCTGCTGATGAAGAAGGCGGGCATCCAGGCCGCCGGGCCGATCGAGGAGGTCCTCACGGCCGACAACCTCTCGGCGGCGTTCGGGCTGCCCCTGGTCGTGGCGCACGGTGGCGGGCGCTGGCTCGCTCGCGCGGCCCGCTGACGGCACCCGATCAATGCGCGTCGCCGTCGTCGACGCTGAAATAGTCCGCGCAACAAAGAAACCAAGTTGAAACACTGGTTTTGCTACCGCAGTGTCAGTGGACCTTGGTAAAGTCCGGGCAAAGGTCCGAGGTGGCGGTAGATTCACCGCGAGGACCCGTCGGCGGAGAGGTTCCGTCGACGACCGGTCACCAGCCGGAGTGGACGCTCGGAGGGAGCACCCATGGCCTGGTTGTGGTGGGTTGGCGCAGCGCTGGTCTTCGCGTTGATCGAACTCTTGTCACTGGATTTCGTCTTCATCATGTTCGCGGGCGGCGCGCTGGCCGCAGGCGTGGCGAACGCGGCCGGTACTCCGCTGTGGGTGCAGGCGATCGTCTTCGTCGTGGCCTCCGTGGTCCTGCTCGTGACGCTGCGGCCGACGCTCATCCGGCACCTGCGCAACAGCACGCCGAAGGCGCCCACCAACGCCGAGGCGAACGTGGGGCGTACCGCGTCGGTCGTCCAGGAGGTCAGCACGGCCTCCGGCCTGATCAAGCTCAGCGGAGAGGTATGGAGCGCACGAGCCGTACCCGGCTCGCCTCTGCTGGCTGCCGGCACTAGCGTTCGTGTGGTCCAGATCGACGGCGCGACCGCCGTCGTCGAGCCGGCCTGACCGCTTGGTGCCTGGCGCCAGGCGCGACCTTCTTTGCCGCAGTGCCAGCGTGTGTCGCAGTTCAGCGTGAGCGGTCCAGCGAAGCAGTCCCAGTCAGAAGCTTGAAACAGTCCGTGCGGGCCTAGGCGCCCGCGTAAGGAGACGTCGTGGCAGCATTCGGGCAAGTCCTGCTCTATCTGATCATTGCCCTGGTCGTGATCGTCGGCATCGTCGCGGTGATCCGTGCGGTGCGGATCGTTCCTCAGTCGGTGGCGCTCGTGGTCGAGCGCCTGGGTCGGTACTCGAAGACGCTCGACCCCGGCCTGCACGTGCTGGTGCCGTTCGTCGACCGGGTCCGCGCCGGCGTCGACCTGCGTGAGCAGGTCGTGTCGTTCCCGCCCCAGCCGGTGATCACCAGCGACAACCTGGTCGTCGAGATCGACACCGTCATCTACTTCCAGGTGACGGACGCCAAGTCAGCGGTCTACGAGATCGCGAACTACATCACGGCGATCGAGCAGCTCACCGTCACGACGCTGCGTAACGTCATCGGTGCGATGGACCTGGAGCAGACGCTCACCAGCCGCGACCAGATCAACGGCCAGCTCCGCGGCGTGCTCGACGAGGCGACCGGGCGCTGGGGCATCCGCGTCAACCGCGTCGAGCTCAAGTCGATCGAGCCGCCGCCCTCGATCCAGGGCGCGATGGAGCAGCAGATGCGCGCCGAGCGCGACCGCCGTGCCGCGATCCTGACGGCCGAGGGTGTCAAGCAGTCCGCGATCCTCACGGCCGAGGGTGAGAAGCAGTCCCAGATCCTCCGCGCGGAGGGTGACGCCCAGTCGCAGATCCTGCGGGCCGAGGGTGAGTCGCGCGCGATCGTGCAGGTCTTCGACGCCATCCACCGTGGCGACGCCGACCCGAAGCTGCTGGCCTACCAGTACCTGCAGATGCTGCCGCAGATCGCGAACGGCACCTCGAACACCACCTGGGTCATCCCGACGGAGTTCACCGCGGCGCTGGGCAACATCGCCAAGGGCTTCGGCGGCACGCCCGGCATGCCGGGCATCCCGACCCCGCCCGAGGACGGCCCGTCCGGCGGTCCGAGGCCGGGCCAGCCGGCGCCGTCGGTCCTCGACAAGCCCGTGCTGCAGGACCCGAGCGAGGCCCTCGCCGAGGCGCAGCGCCAGGCCGAGGCTGCGACCGCCGACGCGACGAGCGCCGGCACCCGGTCGGGCGAGCCGTTCGACCCGACCCACGAGCGTGGGCAGCGACCGGGCGGTGGTACGACGCCGCCTCCGCCGGTGCCTCCGGCCCCGCCGGCCCCGCCGGCCGGCTGACCCACAGCGTCAAGAGCGACGAAGTAGAGCGCC
>NZ_JBHXBG010000173.1:0-11172 GCF_042726755.1 Promicromonospora sp. NPDC060271
GTGCGTAGACAGTGTCGACGCACAGCAACACACCCCGCGAGGTACATGTCTCCCAGGAGACCGTCAGAACGAAGCGACCAGGTCCCCGCCCACAGCGAGCATCAGCCACGCCACGGCCGCGACGTAGCCGATGATCAGGATGATGACGTGGTTGCCCACCACAGCGTCCCGCAGACCGGCACTCACGCGCAGGTCGCCGGACCGCACGCCCCGCACGATCTGGTACCAGAGCAGCGGCCACATGATGGTCCACACGACCATGCAGTAGGGGCACAGCGCGACGATGTCGTAGAAGCTGGTCCACATCAGGAAGAAGACGAGTGCCTGGCCCACCACGGTCCCGGCCAGCAGCGACAGCCAGTACCAGCGCGGCAGTCGCGTGCCGAGCAGCAGCATCACGCCCGTCGTGACGACGACGGGGAACGCCGCGACGCCGATGTACGGGTTCGGGAAGCCGAGCAGCGCGCCCTGCCACGAGTCCATGGCGGCGCTGCAGGTCACGAACAGGTTGATGCTGCAGGACGCCGTCCGCTCCGGCTCGACGAACGCCAGGTACTTCTCCCAGGCCAGGGCGAACGAGGCGACGAACCCGATGCCGCCCAGCACCACCAGGAGCAGGCCCATGGTCCGCGCGCCGAGCGGCGAGCGGTCCGGCGCCGCAACGTCGCTCTGGTCGCTGATCGAGCTGTCCGACGACGTCGTGGTCGCCCCGATATCGGTCACATGGCTAACGCTACCGGCCAAGTCTGGGACATTGCTGAAATCCACGTCACAGGGATGTCTCCGCCGCCTGGTGGGCGACCCGCTGTCGCCCGAACGCCAGGATCAGGGCGAGGCCGACAACGGTGACCACAGCCCCCGCCCAGGCCGGCGCGAGGTATCCCCAGCCCGCGTCGATCACGACGCCGCCGAGGAACGCACCCGCACCGTTGGCGACGTTGAGCCCGGCGTGGCACAGGGCGGCGCCGAGCGACGGCGCTCCGGGCGACAGGTCCATGAGCCGGGTCTGGAACGCGAGGCCCAGGATCTGCGACGTCACGCCGAGCAGGAACAGCGAGGCCAGTGCGGGCACCACCCAGCCACCGGTCAGGGCGAACAGCACCAGCGAGGCGGCGGTCGTCACGAAGCCGATCACCACGGCGCGCAGCACACCGCGGTCGGCGAGGCGCCCGCCGATCTGCGTGCCGACGGTCATCCCGACGCCGAACAGCGCGAGCACCCAGGGCACAGCCCCACCGGGCAGGCCGGTCACGCCGGTCATGGTGGGGGCAACGTAGGTGTAGACAGCGAACATGCCGCCGAAGCCGATGGCGCCCGTCACGAACGCCAACCACAGGGGCACGTTCCGCAGCGTCGCCAGCTCGGTGCGCACCGAACGCCCGGGTCCGCCGGCAGCCTCCGGCACGAGCCGCCACAGCCCGAGCAGGGTCGCGATGCCGAGCGCGCCGATCAGCACGTAGGACGTGCGCCACCCGAACGTCTGGCCGACCCAGGTGGACAGCGGGACGCCGACGATGTTCGCGATGGTCAGGCCCGTCATCATGGTCGCGACGGCACGTCCCCGCTGGGCGGGCCCCGCGACGGCGGCGCCGACGGCCGCGCCGACGCCGAAGAACGCGCCGTGCGGGAGCCCGGCGAGGAACCGGCCGACGACGAGCCAGCCGATGTCCGGCGCCGCGGCGGACAGCACGTTCGCGAGCGTGTAGGCACCCATCAGCACGAGCAGCAGGCGCTTTCGCGACATCCGCGCCGCGGCGACGGTCAGCAGCGGCGCCCCGACGACGACGCCGAGCGCGTACGCCGTGATCGTGTGCCCCACCTGCGGGTCCGTCGCGCCGAGGCCGGCCCCGATGTCGGGCAGCAGGCCCATCGCCGCGAACTCGGTGGTGCCGATGGTGAAGCCGCCGACGGCCAGCGCGACGAGCGCGGGCGCCGCGCGGCGCATCGAGCTCCTGCCGGACGTCTCGTCAGGAGCAGGCTGGGCGGGGCTGGTCGCCATGGGGTCTCCAGGTGTGTCGTATCGATTCGGGGGACCGTCGGCGACACCGGCGACGAGCTAGAGGGGAACGGAGAGGAGACTACTCCTGAGTGACCCACACGCGGGAGGCCGCCAGCAGGCCGAGATCGGCCACCCGCTCGGAGGCGTCGTCCAACTCGCCGGCCGGCTGCCAGGACACTGCTACCGTGCCGGCGAACTCGCGCCGCGCCTGGACCTCCACCCGCATGTCCAGGTCCAGGCCGAGCTCGGCGAGGTAACGCAGTGCCTCGGGGTCGGCGTCGGAGATGCGGACCACCGTGCCGGCGGCGCCGGTGTGCATCGACGACAGGGGCACGGCGGAGGGCCGCACCACCGTGCCGTCCGCCGCCGGGATCGGGTCACCGTGCGGATCGCGCGACGGGTTGCCCAGCCGCGCGGCCATGCGTTCGACGAAGACGTCCGAGACCGCGTGCTCCAGCACCTCCGCCTCGTCGTGCACCTCGTCCCACCCGTAACCGAGCTGGTCCACGAGGAAGGTCTCCAGGAGCCGGTGCCTGCGCACCATCACCAGGGCGAGACGGCGCCCGTCGTCCGTCAGGCGGATCGCGCCGTACCGCTCGTGCTCCAGCAGACCCTGCCCGGACAGGCGGCGCACCGTCTCCGAGACCGTTGAGGCGCCGACACCCAGCCGGTCGGCGAGGTGCTTGGTGGTCACCTTCTCGTCCGACCATTCCTGGGCAGACCACACCGCCTTCAGGTAGTCCTGGGCGACGGGCGTCAGCTCGGCCGGGTCGGTCGTGATCTCCACGCGCCAAGCCTAGTTGTCCCGGGCGGACGGCGACGGGGACGACCCGATGCCGGACAGCACACCGCCGACGTCGTCGCCGGGAACCTCGTCGGGCAGCGGGACCGCCGGCGGCATCGGCTGCCGCTCGCCCACCACCGCCTCCCCCTCCTTGGTGACCTCGACCAGCTGCCAGTCCACGAACTGACGGCGCTCGGGGTCGAACCGCAGCACGGTCATCTCCGACGAGTCACGCAGCGGCCCCACCGACGTGTTGCCCTTCGTCGCCCCGCCGGTGCTGGCGTTCACGTACCGCACGCCGTACCCCACGACGTCCGGCCCGATCCGCTTGTGCATGTGCCCGGAGACCTGGAACGGCACGCAGCCCGACTCCAGCGCCGCGTCACCCACCGCCGGCTGGTGGACCAGCAGCAGGTCGACCCGGTCCTCCGCGGTGAACCCGCCGAGCCCCGGCTCCCCCGCCGCGTCGCACGCCACGTCCCGCAGCCGGTCGCCGGCCTCCTCGGGCGTCTCCTCACGGGCCATCACCGTCCCGCCACCGATCCGCGTCTCCAGCGGGTCCCGGTCGCCGAGGATGCGCACGCCCTCCACCTCGACGACGTCGCCGTCCAGCACGATCTGCCGGTTCGCGAGCTCCGTCGCGGTCGTCAGGCGGGAGTCGTGGTTCCCGTCCGAGACCACGAACGGGACCCCGTCCGGCACGGCAGAGGCGAACGAGTCCACGCACACCGACTCCACGCTCGTACCGTTGATCGTCGTGTCCCCGGCATTCAGCATGACGTCCGGCCCGAGCCGGTCGGCGAGGTCACGGATGAGCGGCGTCATGCCTGTGTTGCAGTGCAGGTCCGAGACCAGCAGGAACGTCACGTAGTCGGTTCCGTCCGGGGTGGCCGACGCCGAGCCCGTCGGTCCGGGAGCGGCCTCCTGCGCCTCCTCCTGCTGCGCGGCCCGCGCGTCCCACGCCTCGTTCAGCCGCTCGCGCGCCCCCGCGTAGAACACCTCGTTCGCCTGATACGTCTCGACGAGCTGGCCGCTGTACGTGTCGATGACGCCCGCCAGCCGGCCCGTGATGCGCGCACCCTCCAGCGCCGTCCCCTCGAACACCGGCGAAGCGGGCAGCGCCGCCCTGTCCTCCGGCCCGGCGCTCGCCGTGACGGTAGCCGTCACGAGCACGGCCACGAGCACCCCGCCGGCGATCTTCCCGGTGCGCGGAGCGAGCGTCCGGCCGAGCTCCCGGCGTCGGGCGGGCCCGAGCAGGGCCCGCAGGCCGAACCCGGCGGCGACCAGCAGGACCGCCGCCGTGGCGGCGCCACGGACCGCGTCCCAGATCAGCGCCCACGCGGCGGTCCGCACCGTCTGCTGCGGGGTGTCGAAGAACTGGAGGTACCCGTCGAGGTCGGCCACGAGCGCGTCGAAGCTGGCGGTGTCCACCGCCGAGAGGTCGGCGGGGATCTCGTGCACCGTGATCCGCACCCCGAGCGTGAGCGGCAGCGGGGAGTCGGCGACGACGGTGCCGAGCGGGCCGAGGTCGGCGACCAGGGCGTCGTCAGCGGTGACCGAGTACGTGGCCTCGTGCGGGCCGAGGCTCAGGTCTGCCTGCGCGGTGGTGATCCCGAACGTGAGGGCCACCAGGGCTGCGGCCACGCCGGTCAAGGTCCAGCGCAGCCAGCGGGGCGGTTTGGTACGACTCATCGGCTCTACCTTGTCATGGGGTGCGCCCACCCGCGGCTCGCCCGGTGAAGGCTGGCCTGGTCCGGCGGGTCGACGGCGTGCCGGCCGGGGCGGACGGCACGATGGCCCGGTGTTCACGCTCCGATCCGTCTGGCGGCCGGCCGCACCCGTGGCACGGGTCTGGTCGGTGCTGGCCGACCCGCGGTTCACCTGGCCCGACTGGTGGCCGGGGCTCACCGCCGCGGCGACCCGGCCCGTCGTCGGACCGGATGGCCTTGCCGCGGCCGGGACCTCGGCTGACCTGCGGGTTCGCAGCCCGCTCGGGTATTCGCTACGGTTCCGGCTCGATCTGCGGCAGACGACGGCGCCGTCGGACGGCGAGCCGGGTCGCGCGCTGCTCGACGTGTCCGGTGACCTGGCGGGAAGTGCCGACGTGGCGGTGCGGGCCGTCGGCGGGCTGCCGACCGACGGAGCGTCCACCGAGGTTCGGCTCCTCTGGCTGGTCTCGCCGGTCCCCGCATGGTTCAGGGTCGCGGCACGGATCTGCCCCGCGCCGCTCGCCTGGGCCCATGCCCACGTGATGCGGGCCGGTGAGCGCGGGCTGGCGGAGCGGCTGCGCGACTGATCCGGTCAGCCGGCCTTCTGGGACTTCGACCTGGACTTCGACTTGGCGGCCGTCTTCGACCCCGAGGTGGACCGCGCACCGGACTTCGACCTCGACTTCGACTCCGCGACGCTGCGCTTGAGCGCCTCCATGAGGTCGACGACCTCCGCGCCCTCGCCGTCCCCCTCGGCGGCCTCGCCGAACGTCGCCGCCGTGTCGACGGACTCGCCCGACTCGAGCTTGGCCTCGACGAGCTTACGCAGCTGTACCTGGTACTCGTCCTCGTAGTCCTCGGGCGTGAAGTCCGCCTCGAAGCTGCTGACGAGCTGCGCCGACATCGTGAGCTCCTTCTCGGAGACCTTCGCCGGCTCGTCGAGGGACGGGAACGTGGCCTCCCGGATCTCGTCGGCCCACAGGAGGGTCTGCAGCACGAGGACCTCGTCGCGCACCCGCAACGCGGCCAGCCTGGTGCGCTGGCGGAGCGCGAACTTCACGACGGCGGTGCGGTCGGTCTCCTCCAGGGTGCGGCGCAGCAGCACGTACGCCTTCGTGGACTTGGAGTCGGGCTCGAGGTAGTACGTCCTGTCGAGCATGATCGGATCGATCTGCTCGCTGGGGACGAACTCCACCACCGAGATCTCGCGGTCCCGTTCGGCCGGGAGATCGGCGAGGTCCTTCTTGGTGAGCACCACCGTGCGCTCACCGTCGTCGTAAGCGCGGTCGATGTGCTCGTACGGCACCACCTCACCGTCGATCTCGCACACACGCTTGTACCGGATACGTCCACCGTCGGCGTCGTGTACCTGATGCAGCGGGACGTCGTGGTCCTCGGTCGCGCTGTACAGCTTGACCGGAACGTTGACGAGGCCGAAGGTCACGGCACCCTTCCAGATCGCCCTCATCTTTCTATAGTGCGCCCCATGCGCACCACATGCCCAGGTTTCGGTCTGGGCCGACGGTCGCCGACCGTCAGAGACCCGCGCGGTCCAGCTTCGCGCACAGCTCCGCGTTGGTGGGCTCCACGAGCTGCTCGCCGTCCGGGAACACCAGCACAGGGATGGTCTTTCGGCCGGTCAGGGCCTCGGCCTCGTCAGCACGGGCGGGGTCGGCGGCGAGGTCCACGTAGACGTACTTCACGCGGCGGATGTCGAGCACCGCCTTGCTGCGGCGGCAGTCGCGGCACCACTCGGCGCCGTAGACGGTGAGCTGCTGAGGTCGGGCGATCGAAGAGGTGTCGCCCGCGGTCGCCCGGGGCGCTGCCAGCACGTCGATCGCGAGGCTGTCCGAAATCACTCGCCGGAGCCTAGCGGAGTCCGCGCCGCCGTCACGACCCTGCGCGACGTGATCTCGGCGACGTCATCTCCTCGTCACCTCCGCGACTCCGGGCAGACTCCTGGCAAGGGGCCGCGACCAGCGGCACCATGGTGTGATGGCGTCAACGCAGCAGACGGTCATGGTCGAGGGGCACCGCCTGCGCCTGAGCAACCTCGACAAGGTGATGTACCCGGCGTCGGGCACCACCAAGGGCGAGGTGCTGCACTACCTGACGCAGGTCGCGCCGGTGCTGCTGCCGCACGCCGCCAACCGCCCGGCGACGCGCAAGCGATGGCCCGACGGCACCGGTGGGCAGATGTTCTTCCAGAAGAACCTCGACGCCTCGACCCCCGACTGGGTCAAACGCCGCTCCATCCAGCACAAGACCTCCTCCAACGACTACGTGCTGGTCAACGACCTCGCGACCCTCACATGGCTGGGCCAGACCGCGACCCTCGAGCTGCACACCCCGCAGTGGCAGTTCGGCCGCACGGGCGCGCGCCTGGACCCCGACCGCCTCGTGCTCGACCTCGACCCCGGCCCCGGAGCGGGCCTCGCCGAGTGCGCGGAGGTGGCCCGCTGGGCCCGCGAGATCCTGCAGGGCATGGGACTGGAGCCCTACCCCGTCACGTCCGGCTCCAAGGGGATCCACCTGTACGCGGCCCTCGGCAAGGCGCAGGACACGCGCCTCGACTCCGACGCCGTCTCCGCCGTCGCGCACGAGCTCGCGCGCTACCTCGAGGCCGAGCACCCGGACCTCGTCGTCAGCGACATGAGCAAGAAGCTGCGGTCAGGCAAGGTGCTGGTCGACTGGTCGCAGAACAACGGCAGCAAGACCACCATCGCGCCCTACTCGCTGCGCGGACGCGAGCAGCCATGGGTCGCAGCGCCCCGCACCTGGGAGGAGCTGGAGGACCCCGGCCTCGCCCAGCTCACCCCCGAGGAGGTGGTGGCCCGCATCGAGACCGACGGCGACCTGCTCGCTCCCCTCCTCGAAGGACACCTGTCAGCGCTGGAGCCGACGCCGGAGCGCCTGGCCACCTTCGAGAAGCTGGGAACCTACCGGGCCAAGCGCGACCCCGCGAAGACCCCGGAGCCGTTCGGACCGGAGGGACAGGTCTCGACAAACTCGACCACCGGAGCCGGCTCGACCACCGCGGCGGGCCCGACCGTCGATGCGCCCACCTTCGTCATCCAGGAGCACCACGCCCGCCGTCTGCACTGGGACTTCCGCCTCGAGCACGACGGCGTGCTCGTGAGCTGGGCGCTCCCCCGCGGCGAACCCACCGACCCGGCCAAGAACCACCTCGCCGTGCAGACCGAGGACCACCCACTGGAGTACGGCTCCTTCGAGGGCACCATCCCGAGCGGCGAGTACGGGGCCGGGGAGGTCACCATCTGGGACTCGGGCACCTACGAGCTCGAGAAGTGGCGCGACGACGAGGTGATCGTCACCCTCCGCTCCGCCGAACGCGGCGCCCGGCGCCTGGCCCTGATCCGCACCGGCGGCCGCGACGGCGACGCGGAAAACAACTGGCTCATCCACCTGACAAAATCCCAACCAGGCTCCCCCGAACCGTTGAGTGCTGGATCTTCGCCCTCCGCAAGGGGCCGGAAGGGGCAAAAACCCAGCACTCAACCGAGCAGGGGCGAGAGGGTGCGGCGGCCCATGCTCGCCACCAACGCCGCACCCGGCGAGCTCACCGAACCCGACGACTGGATGTTCGAGATGAAGTGGGACGGGTTCCGCACCCTCGCCCACGTCCAGGACCCCGAGACGGTGCGCCTCGTCAGCCGCTCCGGCCAGGACCTCACGGTCACCTTCCCCGAGCTGGCGGCGCTCGCGGGCCAGGTCGACCCGGCCCGGCTCCCTGTCGTGCTCGACGGCGAGATCGTCGCGCTCGACCGGGACGGCCGCCCCGACTTCCGGCGCCTCCAGCACCGCGCCAACCTCCGCAAGGAGCACGACGTCGCACGCGCCAGGGCCCGCGTCCAGGTCGACCTCATGCTCTTCGACGTCCTCGAGGCCGACGGCGACGACGTCACCAGCGAACCGTGGACGCAGCGGCGCGAGCTGCTCGAGTCCCTCGTCACGCCGCACGCCCCCATCCACCTCCCACCCGTGTTCGACGGCGACCTCGACGCCGCCATGCGCACCTCCCGCACCCTGCGGCTGGAGGGCGTCGTCGCCAAGCGCCGCACCTCCACCTACGCGGGACGACGCTCACGGGAATGGCTCAAGCTCAAGCACAGCGCCATGCAGGAGGTGGTCGTCGTGGGCTGGCGCCCGGGCCGGGCGAACGCCTCGGTGATGGGCTCGCTGCTCATGGCGGTGCCCGACCAGGAAGCGGACGGCCTGCGCTACGTCGGCCGCGTCGGGACGGGCTTCACCGAGCGCGAGCGCCGGGAGATCACCGCCCGGCTGCGGGCGATGGAGCGCAAGACGCCGAGCGCGTCCGGTGTGCCGAAGGAGGACGCGTCGGACGCGCGCTGGGTGACGCCGAGGCTGGTGGGCGAGGTGACGTACGCCGACTGGGTGGAGGGCAGCGACGGCGCGTCGGGCGAGCGGCGGATGCGGCACTCCGTGTGGCGCGGCTGGCGGCCGGACAAGTCGCCGGACGAGGTGGTGGCGGAGCTGCCGGGGCAGGCGTGAGGCGGTACCCGCTTGGCACACTT
The DNA here is from genome assembly GCF_042726755.1 of Promicromonospora sp. NPDC060271. Taxonomy (NCBI): domain Bacteria; kingdom Bacillati; phylum Actinomycetota; class Actinomycetes; order Micrococcales; family Promicromonosporaceae; genus Promicromonospora; species Promicromonospora sp. NPDC060271. The sequence continues at coordinate 9,049 of NZ_JBHXBG010000173.1, forward strand.
TTACTGGACATTCCTATTCTTCGGCGAGCCGCGGACGTACCGTGTTGCGCGACGGACGGAGGACATGGATGTTCCGCTACCCCAAGCGTCTGGCCGCCCCTACGGCCATCCTTGCCGCGATCACGCTCGCGGCCGTCCCGGCGACAGCAGTCGCCGCACCCGGAGCCGTTCCCAGCGGCTCCACCGCACGACAGCTCGCGCACGGCCTGCGCGACCCCTTCCCCCAGACCGAGCTCCCGGACCGCATCGAGCTGCCCGACGGCTTCCAGCCCGAGGGGATCGCGGCGGCGGGCCCGGTCGCCTGGTTCGGCTCGCTCGCCGACGGCGACATCTACCGCGCCGATCTCCTGACCGGTGAGGGCGAGGTGATCAGCCAGGGACCCGGCACGCCGTCGGTAGGGCTCACCGTGGACGCTCGCGGACGCCTGTTCGTCGCGGGCGGCCCGGGCGGCGGCGCGCGCGTCGTCGACGGGCGCTCGGGCAAGCTCCTCGCGACGTACGACTTCGGCGGCGGCTTCGTGAACGACGTCGTCGTGACGCGCGACCACGCGTACTTCACCGACTCGCAGCGCGCCGTCGTCCACCGGCTGCGTCTCGGGCCGCACGGCCGGCTCACGGACACGCACGACGAGCTGGCCCTGCACGGCGAGTGGGAGCAGGTGGACGGCTTCAACGCCAACGGCATCACCACGGCGCCCGACGGCAAGAACCTGCTCGTCGTGAACTCGACGACGGGCGACCTCTTCCGGGTCGACCGGGACAACGGGCACGCCGACCGGGTGGACCTCGGCGACGCGCGGCTCACCGACGGCGACGGGATGCTCCGGACCGGTCGCACGCTCTACGTCGCGCAGAACAGCAGCAACCAGGTGACGACGCTGCGGCTCGACCGGACGGCGTCGGAGGGCCGGGTGGTGCAGACCCGCACCAGCGACGACTTCGACACGCCCACCACCATCGCCCGCTTCGCGGGTGCGCTGTACCTGCCGAACGCCCGGTTCACCACGACACCCGAAAGCGACACCGAGTACTGGGTGACCCGCCTGCCGCTGCACTGAGCGGCCGGCCCAGGGCCACCTGCGCCGGCGCCTGTTCGGCAGCCCACCCGGCGGGCGCGGAATAGCCGCGTCCGCCGGGCGGGTTGTCGCCGACATGCGAGCCATCACGTATTCGAAGTTCGGCGGTGCCGACGTCCTCGAGCTCACCGACCAGCCCGACCCGCACATCGGCCCCGACACCCTGCTCGTCCGGGTGAAGGCGGCGTCGGTGAACCCGGTCGACTGGAAGATCCGCCAGGGCTACCTCGAGGGCCTGATCGACACGGTGTTCCCGGCAGTCCCGGGCTGGGACGTCGCGGGCGTCGTCGAGCAGGTGGGCCTGGACACCCCCGAGTTCCAGGTGGGCGACGAGGTGTACGGCTACGTGCGCAAGGACACCGTGCAGGGCGGCACGTTCGCCGAGCTCGTCGCGGCACCCGTGCGCACGCTGGCCCGCAAGCCCGCGTCGCTGAGCTTCGAGGAGGCGGCGGCGGTGCCGCTCGCGGGCCTCACCGCCTACCAGGCGATCCAGCGTGCGGGGGTCGTCGAGGGGCAGACGGTGCTGGTGCACGCCGCGGCGGGCGGCGTCGGCGCGTTCGCCGTGCAGCTCCTCAGGGCGCTGGGCGCACGGGTCGTCGGCACCGCGAGCGAGGCGAACCACGGCTTCCTGCGCACGCTCGGCGCCGAGCCCGTCACCTACGGCGACGGCCTCGCCGACCGGGTCCGCGCCGTCGCGCCCGACGGTGTCGACGTCGTCCTCGACCTCGTCGGCGGCGGGGCGGTGTCCGCGAGCGCCGAGCTCCTGGCCGACGGCGGCACGATCGCCTCGATCGCCGACCCCACCGCTCGTACCGAGCACGGCGGGCACTACGTCTGGGTGCGCCCGTCGACCGCGGACCTCGACGCGCTCAGCGCGCTCTTCGACGGCGGCAAGCTGACCGTGGAGGTCGCGCAGGTCTTCGACCTGGCCGACGCCGCGGACGCGCACCGGGCCAGCGAGACGGGCCACACGCGCGGCAAGGTGGTCGTCCGGGTCTGACGCCAGCATGCTTGGTCGGCAGAAGGTCAGGTGATCGGCAGCTCGAGC
>NZ_JBHXBG010000174.1:0-11131 GCF_042726755.1 Promicromonospora sp. NPDC060271
GTTGCTGCCAGTCCCCGGGTCAGACTGGCAGCAACTGCATGGTCAACTCCTGAGCGAGCCCGTCACGCCCAGTGGACGAGGGTCAGTTCCAGGGCCGGCCCGTCACGCCCAGTGGACGAGCTGCCACACGAGCCCGTTGGGGTCGGCGAACTGGCAGTAGCGCTCGCCCCACGGCTCGGTCTCCGGCGGCGTGACGACCTCGGCCCCGGCTGCGGAGATGCGGGCGAACTCCGTGTCGACGTCTTCCACGACGAACGCGACGAGCAGGCCCTGACCGGCCGGCCCGGCGATGCGTTCGGGCTTGAAGGTCTCCAGGCCGACCCGCAGGAACACGATGTTGACACCCGCGGTGGGGTGCGTGAGCGCCACGAACCCGTCGGCGGACATCGTCTCGGTGAATCCGAAGTGCTGCTTCGCGAACTCTGCCGAAGCGGCGACGTCGGGCACGTTGAGGGACAGGGCGGTCTCGGTGATCTTCAAGCTGGCTCCTCGCGTCGAAATTAACTCTGTACGGCGTACAACGTAGGATGATTGCAGAATGTTCCCGGCCTGTCACACCGATTCTGGAGACACATGCCCCGCGAGCTGATCGACCTGCTCTGGCGCGATCATCCGGCCGCCCCGCGGGGCGGCACGCGCGGCCCGCGATCGCGCGTCACGACGGGTGCGGTCGTCGACGCGGCCTGCGCGCTGGCGGACGCCGAGGGCCTCGCCGCCGTCACGGTCCGGCGCCTCGGCGAAGCCCTGGGCATCTCGACCATGTCGGTGTACACGCACGTGAACGAGCGTGACGACCTGCTCGTCCTGATGGCGGACGCCGCCCACGCGCGCATGCCGCTGCCGGCTTACGGCAGCGCCGGCTGGCGTACCCGCGTGCGCCGGGTCGCCGACGCGAACCTTGCCCTCCACGACGAGCACCCCTGGCTGCTGGAGATCGACGACGAACGCACGGTGTTCGGTCCGGGCACCATCGCCAAGTACGACCACGAGCTGCACGCCCTCGACGCCTTCCCCCTGGACGACGTCACCCGCGACGCGGCGCTCACCTTCGTGCTCGACTTCGTGCGGGCCGCCGCACGCGCTCGCCGACGCGACCCGCGGGCCGACGAGATGCCGCAGATCTGGGCGCGGTGGGCCGGCCGGCTCGCGGACTACCTGGGGGACGACTACCCGCTGGCCCAGCGGGTGGGCGGCGCCGCGGGCGAGGAGATGAACGCGGCCTCCAGTCCCGCGCACGCCTGGGAGTTCGGCATGGCGCGCGTACTGGACGCACTGGCTCGGATGGCCGACGAGCCGAGCGCGTAAGGAGCCGGTAACCAGGCCGTAAGGGTTGTTCGCCGCAGGGCGCGCCTAGCGTCGGGCGCATGAGAACACTTCGTCGCGGCACCTTCGCCGCCATAGCCCTGACCTGCGCCTTTACCCTCGCCGCATGCGCCTCGGCCGAAGAGCCGGGCGGGAGCGGCGCCCCCGAGGACACGATGTCGGAGAGCCCCATGGACGACATGTCGGAGTCGCCCATGGACGAGATGTCGGAGTCCCCGATGGACGACGAGATGTCCGACGACGAGATGATGACCGACGCCCTCGACTTCACCGCCACCACCGCGAGCGGCGACACCTTCGAGGGCACCGACCTCGCGGGGAGCGCCGCCGTCATCCTCTTCTGGTCCGAGACGTGCGACACCTGCGAGGAGACCGCCGCGGCCCTCGCCGACGTCGAAGGCGTCGAGCTGCTCTCCGTCGCCGGCACGGACAGCGATCCGATGGACGACCCGCTGGCCGACGTCGGCGGCGTCGTCCAGCTCGAGGACGGCATGGGCGACCTCGCCGCGCACTTCGGGGTGATGGCCGACGGCGACGTCGTGCTGATCGACGATCAGGGCGAGGTCACCCACCACGGCCCGCTGGACCCGATGGACCTCCCGGACGAGGTCACGTCACTCACCATGTAAGCCCGTTGAGTGCTGGGTATTTGTCGACATACCGGACGCGAATCGACAAATATCCAGCACTCAGCTGGGTTCGTCCTCCGAGCGGAGGCGGGGTTCCGTGCGGTTGGTTGGGTTGACGCCCGACTTGTCCTTGTAGAACTCGCGGATGACGTCCATGTCGGCGCGGACGTCGCCGGTGAGCTGGATGCTCGGTCCGAGCCCTGCGACCTTCGCCACGCTGTCGACGTAACCGAGCGTCACCGGAAAACCGGACTTGAGCGCGATCCGGTAGAACCCGGACTTCCAGTAGCCCGAGCCGGTGCCGCGCGTGCCCTCGGGCGTCACGACCAGGTGGAACTCCTCACCCCGTTCGACGGCCGCGAGAATCTCCCCGACGATGCTCGCCGGGTCCTTCCGGTCGACGGGGATGCCGCCGAGGGACCGCATCACACCGGCCATGGGGCCCTTGAACCAGGAGTCCTTGATGAGGAACCGGATCTTGAGGTCCATGTCGAACGCGATGGCCAACATCAGGAAGAAGTCCGTGTTGGACGTGTGCGGCGCGCCGATGAACACCGTGGGCCGGGTCGGGGCGGGTTCCGAGCGCATCCGGTAGCCGGTGACGGCCCAGATCAGTCGTGCGACAGCCCGGCGGATGGTGCGTGACATCGTCGTCCTCGAGTCAAGGGTGGATCGGGTGAAACCTCAGGCAAAAACCGCAGAATCCCAATTCTGACAGATCCCGCGAACGCCCGGCGACGCGCCCGACCCACCCGTTCCCGGCGGTGTCAGCGCTTGGGCCTGCGGCCCGGCGTCACGTCCTCGGCGGTACCAGGGATCGTCTTGTCCGTCGCGTAGCTGCCCGGTGTCGTGCTGCCCGACGGCGCGGCGCCCGGCGTCGTGCCGCCCTGCCTGGGGGTGCCCGAGGCGGTGCCCCCGGGGGCACCCGGCTTCGGCCGGTGCTGCCGGAACCGCTGCACCGCCTTGAACAGGGTCACGCCGGCGATGACGATCGCTATCGCATCGTCGCCCAGGCCGAGCGGGCCGAGGAAGCCCTCCGACAGGAGGTCTATCGGGCTGGCCACGTACCCGGCGCCCGCGATGAACGTCAGGATCTCCTGCCAGGTGAACTTCCTGGGATCCTTGCCGCGCTTCTTCTCGTCGCCCATGCCCGGAACGTAACGGAGAACCGGGCGACTCGCCAGGGATGTCCGAGTCGCCCGGTTCGTGATGTCTACCTCAGCCGGCCGTCCGACTCGGCTGAACGTTGGACACGGTCACACGTCGATCGGGCGCCGGTCCTCGACGAGCCGCGACGTGTACCCAGCGGCCACGAGGCGGTCGAAGGCGACCACCACGTCGTCCGGCACGTCCTCCTCGCGGGAGATGAAGCCGAGCTCCGCGTACAGCGTGAGGCGCTGCGTCTCGCCGACCAGCATGTCGACCACCCGGTCGGCGTCGCCGTTGGTCCGCAGGTACGCGTCGAGCGACATCGGCCGGGACACGCACCGCACGTCGACGTCGGGCCACACGACCCGGCACGTCGCGAACGCGCGCCGCCGCTGGTACGGGTGGGAGACGAGCAGCACGGACGACGGCTCGATCCCGTGCTCGGCGAGCAGCTTGCGGCTCAGCTCGAGGTTCTCGCTCGTGTTGGTCGCGGCCGGCTCGACGAGCACGGCGGTGCCAGGCACACCGCGGGCGATGGCGTGGTCGCGGTAGCCGAACGCCTCGCCCTCCGGGAAGGCGTCGATGGTGGTGGGGGCGTTGGCGCCGGTGAAGACGATCTGCCGGAACAGCCCGGCGAGGTAGAGGTCGGCCGTGTAGTCGGCCACGCCGAGGTCGTGACCGCCCAGCCCGATGCAGACGTCGACCGGTCGCGGCTCGTGCTGCAGGTCGTGGAACGCCCACAGCGTCTCTACGTCGTCCCGCACCTCGGCGGGGATCATGACGTTCGGCATATGACGACCATATTGCTCCGAGGAATGACCGGCACAACCTGAGTGTGGGTACGCGCCGGGATTCCGCTGTCATGGTGCGCTATTTCACGACCAGCAAGAACGCGCGGGCCACGCCCGCCACCGCAGTTCTCGCGCCCCCCGCGCAGACACCCCATAAGGACACAAGGTAACGGACAACGGCGAACCTGCTCTAGCGGTCGGGATCGTCCTCGCCCTCGTTCCTTCCCTCGGCGGTCGTGGCCCCGACGACGTGGTCCTCGAGCTTGCCCGAGAACAGGTCGTAGTACTGCAGGTGCAGGTGGTAGCCGGCGCCGAGCGCGATGCGCCGGATCATGCCGAGCGTCGGCTCCACCTGACCGGACTCGATCCGGCTGATCGTCGACGTGGGTACGCCCGCCAGCACTGCCAGCGAACTCATGCTGAGCCCTCGCTCGGCACGGATCCTGACAACGATCTGGGCTGCAGTGGTGAGCAAGACGCCCCCTCCCGTCGACGCTCGGCCATCGAAACGTGCCATGACGCACGACAGGGCCTCCCGGAAAGTGAAGATCTTTTTTCCGGCAAGCCCTGTGCGACTGACTCTATACGTCTATGGCCGTCGCGGCTCATCGACAGGGCAGGTGTCGCGGATTCAGCCGGGGGTGCCGCTCCGACACGTTGGCCTACTACTCTCAGCCCCCATGGGCACAGCGAGCACACCGGACGACGCGGCGGTGTCCCGGCAGTCCGCCGGGCACGGCTCAGGTCGGCGCGGCCAGGCGGCGCGTGGCGTGCGCGCCCTCCTGCAGGAGCATCCCGCGTGGGTGCTGCTGCGCTCGAGGAACGCCGCGGCCGCCGTCGTCCTGCTCGATCGCAACCTCGGCGCCTCCCGCCGCAGGCTGCCCGTGGAGCAGCTCGCGACACGGATCGACGACGACCTGCCCGAGCTGCGCCGCGCGGGTTTCGAGCTGCCCTACTCCGGCTACTTCTACGTCTCCGAGTGGATCGACGAGGGAGTGCTGGTGCGGCGGCGGGCCGCCCAGGTGGCCGGCGAGCCGGGCACCGAGACCGTCGAGCTGTCCGACGGCGCGCTGCTCGCCGTCCGCTTCGTCTCCCGGCTGAGCAGGCCGCACCCGGCGGTGACGCCCTCGAGGCTCGGCACGATCCTCGACGGGCTGCACGCGCTCGCCTCCGAGGCAGACCCCGATCCCGAGGCACGGCTCGCGTCCCTGCTGGAGCAGCGCGCCGCCCTGGACGCCAGGATCGAGCAGGCCCGCCGGGGCGACTCCGCCGCGCTGTCCCAGGAGTCCGCCGCGGAGCGCGCCCGCGAGATCCTCGCGCTCGCCGGCGACATCCCCGCCGACCTGGCCAGGGTCCGCACCGACCTCGAGCGCACGGACCGCGAGCTGCGGCGCCGTCTCCTGGAGTCCGACGGCTCGCGCGACACGTTCCTCGACGACATCTACCGCGGTGTGGACCACCTCGCCGAGTCGGAGGCGGGGCGCGGCCTGGTCGCGTTCCGCGACCTCCTGCGGCAGGCGGAGCACACGGCGCAGGACGACGTCGGCCGGGTGCTCGACACCGTCCACCTGGCGCCGGCCGAGGCGTCCGCCCTGCGCCGCCTCCTGCCCACGCTGCAGGACGCCGCCGACGAGCTCACCGACACGATGGCCGGCCTGCGCCGCGCGCTGCAGCGCATGGTCCGGTCCGGCGAGCTGCCTGCCGAGCGTGCCCTGCGCCGTCTGCTCGGCCAGGCGCAGGATGCGGCCCTCGCCGCGGCCCCTGACGTCGCGCTCGGTACCGAGATGCGCCTCAGGCTGCCGCTGGGCACCGTCGCGCCCCGCTCGGTGGGCGGCCTGCTGCCGCACAACCCGGGCGGGGAGGACGCGGAGGCGCCGCCCGCCGCGCCGGCTCCCCCGCCACGGATCGTGTCGCTCACGGCGCTGCGGGCGATGGCGCGCGACTCCGAGATCGACGTGGACGAGCTGCGTGGGCACGTCAACGAGCGGGTCGCGGCAGTTGGCCGTGCCACCGTCGCGTCCGTGCTCGCCGCGCACCCGGCCACCCAGGGCGCCGCGAGCGTCGTCGGCCTGCTGACGCTCGCCGAGCAGAACGGCGTGCCCACCGGCAAGCAGGAAGACGTGAACTGGCGGTCCTCGCGCGGTGTCGTGCGACGGGCCGTACTACCCCAGCACCAGTTCGAGGAGCATGTCCCGTGACCGAACCCACCGTGGCAGGAACCGGCCAGGCGACGCCAGGCACCACAGACCTCAGCAGCGCCCGGCCAGGCAGGCCGGCCGGCAGCGGCGCGCCGTCGGGCACCGGGAGCGGACCCGGCCCGGAGACCGGGAGCGACGCCGGTACAGGCGCCCACCTCTGGCCCGGTGACCACGGCACGCTGCCGGCCCCCGCCCGGCTCGCGCTGGCCCGCCTCGTCCGCGGCCCCTACCTGGCCGCCGAGTCCGACCCGGACACCTGGCGTGCGCTCCTGTCGCACGAGGACATGGTCCGTGAACGCCTCTCGGACCAGTACCTCGACCTGGTGGTCGACGCCGACGCGCAGGTCGCGTTCGTGCGCGACGTGCCGGCGGCGGACGCACCCCAGGTCGTGCGCGAGCTGACCCTCACCTTCCTCGACACGGCGCTCCTGCTGCACCTGCGTGCCCTGCTGCTGGACTCGCCGGACGGCCGGGTCGCGGTCAGCCGCGACGAGGCGGCCGACCACCTCGGCCAGTATCGGCGGCGCGGCGGAGGCTCACCCATGGACTTCACGCGGCAGCTCGACGCGACGTGGGCCCGGCTGACCGAGTCGGGCATGCTGGAGCCGCTCAGCGGGGACCGGTGCGTGGTCTCGCCGGTGCTGCGGACCGTGTTCGGCGCGGACCAGGTAGCGGCGCTGAGCGCCGAGTACGCACGCCTCGCGAAGGAGAGCGCATGAGCCGCACGCCCCACCCCGGACAGTGGCGCCTCGCGCGCGTCGAGCTGGTCAACTGGGGCACGTTCTCGGGGCACCACGTGGTGCCGGTCCCCCGCGAGGGGTTCCTGCTCACCGGCCACTCGGGCTCCGGCAAGTCGTCGCTGGTCGACGCCGTCGCGGCGGTCCTGACCCCGCCGGAGCACCTGCGGTTCAACGTGGCAGCCGCCGGCACGGGCGCGACCGAGCGCGAGGCGGGCGACCGCGACATCGTCTCGTACGTGCGCGGCGCCTGGCGGCACCGCACCGACGAGAGCACGGGCGAGGTGGTCGCCGACCACCTGCGTTCGGGCGCCACGTGGTCGGGCATCCTGCTGCACTACTCGAACGGCACCGACTCGCCGGACTCCACCGTGACGCTGGTGCGCCTGTTCCACCTGACGCGCGGGTCCTCGGCCCCGTCCATGCTGCACGTCGTGGTGCCGGACGACGTGGGCCTGCTGGAGTTCGAGCGGTACGTCCGGTCCGGGCCCGACGTCGCCGGTGTGACCGGCGCGTGGCCCACGGCGACGGTGAGCGAGCGGCACGGCCCGTTCGCCGCCGCGTTCACGCAGGCCCTCGGGATCGGCTCGGAGCAGGCGCTGGTGCTGCTGCACCGCACCCAGTCGGCGAAGAACCTGGGCAGCCTCGACGACCTGTTCCGCGGGCACATGCTCGACGAGCCGAGCACGTATCTGCTGGCGGCGCAGGCCGTCGAGCAGTTCGCGGACGTGGCACGGGCCTACGCCGACATCGAGACGTCGCGCCGCCAGATCGAGCACCTGAGCCGGCTCGCGACCCTGACGAAGTCGTACGACGAGGGCTCGGCAGCCGGAGTGCGCGCCGCGACCCTGCGCGGGTCGCTGGAGACCTTCAAGGACGCGTGGAAGCTCGACCTGGCGCACGGCGCGCTGGCGGAGGCGCGGGCCGCCGAGGACCGGGCGCAGCACCACCGCCAGGCGGCGGACACCGAGGTCGACGTCGCGGCGAACATCCACCAGCAGGCCGTCAACGTGCTCGGCGCCCGGGGCGGCCAGGCGCTCGCCACACAGGCCGACCGCCTCCAGCGGGCCGGCGAGATCGCCGCCCTGGTCCGTACCCGGCGCGGCGAGCTCTCCACCGACCTGCAGTCGGTGGGCATGAACATGCCGGAGACGTTCGCGGAGTTCGCGGCACTCAAGGAGAAGGCCAGGTGGGAGCTCGGCGGCACGCGGCCGCCGGCCACCGGCGCCGTACCGACGCTGACGGGCGCCCTGCCCGCGGTCGCGCCCGCCCACTCGCCCGCCCATGCGACGGGGCAGGTGCCCGCCGTCACGGGCCCGGTCCCGTCGGCCGCCGGGGCCGCGACGGGTGCGCTGCCCGCCGTCACCACCGGCGCCGTCACCACCGGCGCCGTCGCGACGGTCGGGCGGGTGCGTGCGCCCGAGGCCCTCGACGCGAAGATCCGGGAGGCGCTCGCGGCGCGCTCCGCCGTCGGGCTGCGGCACGAGGCCGTCGCCACGCGGATCCAGGCGGTACGGCAGACCCAGACGAACGTCCCGGCGGAGCTCGCCGCTGCCCGCCGGGCCGTGGCCGAGGCCGCGGGGCTCGAGATCTCCGCGCTCCCGTTCGCTGCCGAGCTGCTGCGCGTCCGGGAGGAGGACGCCGACTGGCGCCCCGTGATCGAGGCGGTGCTGCGGCCGCTGGCCGACGTCGTGCTCGTGGCCCCCGCGCACCGCGCGGCGGTCGCGAGCGCCGTCGGGACCGGGCCGGGCCTGCGCTACCGGGTGGTCGGAGTGCGCAACGACGCGCCCCGCTCGACGGACGCCGCCTCGCTGGTGCACAAGGTCGAGGTGAAAGACGGCCCGATGTCGGGCTGGCTGCACCGGCGCCTGTCGGAGCAGTACGACTACCTGTGCGTGGACGACCCGTCCGGGCTGGACCGGCACGAGCGCGCGGTGACCCGCGACGGCCTGATCAAGCACGGGCCCGAGGAGATCGAGCAGCCGCTGCTGCCCGGCGTCGAGGACTGGGCGCTCGGCTGGGACGCCGACGACCGCCTCGACCAGCTCCTCGAGCTCGCCCGGGCGACCCAGGCACGCCTCGCGGAGGCCGACGCCGCCGTGGCCGACGCCGTCGCCGAGCAGCGTGAGGCCGTACGCCGTCAGCTCACGCTGCGGCACGTGGCTCGCCGCGAGTGGCGCGAGGTGGACATCGAGACCGCCGAGGCCGACCTGACCGACGCGCAGGCGTCGTTCGACCGGCTGCTTGACGGCACGATGGACCTGCTGCAGGCGTCGCAGGACGTCGCGGCGGCCGAGACCCGCCTGGACCAGGCCCGCGCGGCCGCCGCCGAGGCCGCCGACACGCTCGCCGAGGCGCGCGCGCACCGGCGCTCCCTCGAACGTGTGGTCGCGGAGCTCGGTGACGCGCCGACCAACGCCATCCCGCTCGCGCACCGCGAGGAGCTGGAGAAGCGGTACGCCGCCGTCCGCAAGACGGTGACGCACGAGGTGATCGACGACGTCTCGCTCACCGTGTCCCGCACGCTCGACGCGGAGCGGGAGGCCGGGCTGCGCACGTCGGGCGCGGCCGAGCGGGAGATCGTCGGGCTGCTCGCCGAGTTCCGCCGCCGCTGGCCCGCCATCACGCGCGACCTCACGGCGCAGGTCGGCGACCGGTCGCGGTACCTCGAGGTGCTGGAGCGCATCCGCACCTCGCGGCTCCCGGAGCAGGAGGCCCGGTTCTCCGATCTCCTGACCGACCAGGCGCGGCGTGCGCTGCGCAAGCTCGCCGCCGAGATCAGGCAGGCGCCCGCGGCGATCCGGGAGCGGATAGTCGGCGTCAACACGTCCCTGCGCCGCTCCCCCTTCGACACCGACCGGTATCTGGAGATCCGCGTCAAGGAGCGCAGACCCGCTGCCGTCGAGGAGTTCCTCGCCACTCTCGACGCCCTCACGAGCGACACCGAGCCGGAGTACGAGGTGCTGGAGCGCCTGGTGCGCCGCCTCGGGTCGAGCGACCCGGCCGACCGCGCGTGGCGTGCCCTGTGCCTCGACACCCGGCGGCACGTGCACTTCACGGGCGTCGAGGTCACGGCGGGCGGTATCGCGCTCGCCGTGCACGACTCCTCCGCCGGCCTCTCCGGCGGCCAGCGGCAGAAGCTCGTCGTCTTCTGCCTCGCCGCCGCCCTGCGCTACCAGCTCGCCGGGACGTCGGACTCGGCGACGCCCGCCTTCGGCTCGATCCTCCTGGACGAGGCCTTCGACAAGGCAGACACCGCGTTCACCCGCACCGCCATGGACACGTTCGCGGCGTTCGGGTTCCACATGATCCTGGCCACGCCGCTCAAGCTGCTCCAGACCCTGGAGGACTACGTGGGCGGCATCGGGCTGGCGACCTGCAAGGAGATGCGGGAGTCGCGCGTGGACGTGGTCATGCTGGAGTCCCCGCTGCCCGACGTCGAGCCGGTCGCCTCGCCGACCCGGGGCGGTGCGGCAGGCTCCGCGCCGGCCAGGACGACGCCCGCACAGGCCGATCCCGCGCGGGCGACCGAGGGGCCGACGACGGCCCCTGCTCCCGCGCCAACGGTCGGCAGCGCGCCTTCGGTGGGCAGCGCGCCTTCGGTGGGCACGGCGCCGACGCCGGCTGTCGCTCCGGCGGGTGGGTCGACGGCGGGTGGCGCACCGGCGACCGTCCCGTCGGCGACTGTCCCGTCGGCGTCCGTCCCCTCGGCGGCCGTCCCCTCGGCGGCCGTCCCGTCGGTCGTCCCGTCGGCCGTCCCGTCGGCGCCGACGCCTGCCGTCGCTCCGCAGAGCGCCGCGTCGCCGGCAGGCCCCGCACCGGCAGGCCCGGCACCGGCCGGCCCGTCCCAGGCCGGCCCGCCGCAGGCCGGTCCGCCGCCCGCCGCTCCGCACCAGGTCGCGCCGGCGCCAGCGGGTCCGCCGCAGGACGGTGTGGTGCACCCCGCTGCCCCCGCGCCCCGCACCCCGGCTTCGACCGCCGACTCCGGAACGCCCACGCCGCCGCGCGGAGTCCCCGCAGTGCCTCCGCCGCCCGCTCCCGTTGTCGGGTCGGAGTCGGGGTCGGGGTCGGGCCCCGGGTCGGTGTCGGAACCGACGTCGGCCGCCGACCCGGCCCCCGGCTCAGGTCCGGCGTCGGACTCGGACTCGGCCTCCGGCCCGAACCCGGCGTCGGACACCGGCGAGGGCGGCGGACCGGAGCCGGACTGGTCGGTGACCGTCACCCCTGAGGACCGGGACGGCACGTCGCCGGTGGTGCGGATGACCTCGCGCCGCCCGTCCCTGTAGGTCCCGAGGCCCGCACCG
>NZ_JBHXBG010000175.1:0-11023 GCF_042726755.1 Promicromonospora sp. NPDC060271
CGACGAGGTCGACGTCGTCGGCCGGGAGCCCGACCGCCGTCCGCGCCCACGAGGCCTCGGCGGCCAGCCCTGCGACGACCCGGCAGGTCCGGCGCCACTCGTCGGCGGCGGCCTCCCCACCGGGGCCGGGCACCAGGGCCCGCACCACGTCGGCCACCAGCTCGTCGTCCAGCCGGTGGCGGCCCGGCTGCAGGCAGCGGTACACGGTGTTGAACGCGGGCAGGTCGGCCCGGCCACCCGCCCGCCGGAGCCGCACGATCCTGCGGTGCAGCTCCCGGTACGTCACCCCGGACAGCCGGCGCAGGTCGGCCAGCCGGGTGCCCAGCTCCTCGTAGGTCCGCGCGCCGGTCGGGCGCGGCACGGCCGCCGGCCCGGGAACGCCGTCGAGCAGCACTGACACGATCGTCTCCTCTTCCCCGCGGGTACTTGTCGGCGCGGTCCTGCCGCCGGTGCCGGACGCACGCCGGACGCACGCCGGGGGCGCCCGTCGGAACGGACACCCCCGGCGTTCAGTGCGTCAGGATCTCTCGGTGGTCGGCCTGGAACTCGGCGGTTGGCCCGAAAGTTCAGTGGTTGGCCTGGAACCAGGGCTGTGCCCAGCCGAGGTAGGTGTACCCCCACTCGCTCTCGACCTCGCCGATCGTGGCGGTCGAGATGCGGGCGTACCCGTCGATGTCGTTGGAGACGAAGGTGCCGCCCCCGACCGAGATCATGACGTGCCCGTACTCGCCGCCGCGGAAGAACGCGAGCCCGCCGGCGGGCACGGAGCGGTCACCCGCGTGCTTGTTCCCGGAAGGGATGGCGTTCCAGTGGATGATGGCGCTCCCCGAGCCGCTGTGGTCCCAGCCGTAGGCGTTCGCCACGAACCGGTCGCACAGGCCGCCCCACCCCGAGGCGCCGACCCTGCTCTCGGCCCACGAGACGGCGCCGGCGCAGGTGCGGGGGTTGCCGTACGAGTTCTTGCAGGACTCGCCGCACGGCGACACGTTGTCGGTGGTCAGCCACTGCTCGCCGGAGTTCGGTCCCGACCACTGGAAGAACGCCCGCGCCCGGAAGCTGTGCACACCGGTGGTGCAGCCGTGCTGACCGCTGTCGCCCTCGTCCCGGGTCGCGGCCCAGCCGTCGAAGTCGCTGAGCGACTTGACCGTCACCCACTCGGTGCCGTCGTGCCGCTGGAGCTGGATGTTGTTCACCGCGACGTCGTACGTGCCGTTCTTGTCCTCGATCCCTGCGTGCGCGTAGTAGTTGCCCCCGGACTGCAGCACCCGGATGCACCGGATGACGTCCTCGCCGTAGCACTTGTCCCCCAGCGCCTGCGCCGGCGCGGCGCTGGAGACGACGACCAGGAGGCTCGCCGCGAGGGTCAGGACGAAGACACAGGCTGCGAGAACCCGCGTGCGGGCCCCTCTCACGGCCGCCATCAGAGGCACTCCGAGTCTCGGCTCAGGTTCCTGTCCCCGTAGTACACGGGGTCGGCGTTGACGAACCTGACCCGCACGTCGTTGCCGTTCAGCCGCTGCTCGTAGTGCAGGTGCGCACCCGACGAGTTACCGGTGCTGCCCACCCGGCCGATCGGCGTCCGCACCGTGACGGCGTCGCCCACCGAGACCGCGAAGCTCTGCAGATGGGCGTACAGCGTCTGGTAGCCGCCGTTGTGGGTGATGATCACGTACTTGCCGTAGGAGTTAGGACTCAGGTCGCGCACGGTCGTCACCGTGCCGCCCGCCGACGCGTACACCTGCTGCCCCTCGTCGGGGTTCCGGTTGAAGTCCACGGCGTTGGCCGGGCTGTGACCGGAGCGGGTGCTTCCCGTCCAGGTCTCGCTGCACGGGAACGGGACCTGGAAAGCGCCCGCACAGATCGACACGACGTCGGTCGTGAGCCACTGCTCACCCGAGTCGGGGCCGGACCACTGGAAGAACGCCCGCGCCCGGAAGCTGTGACCACCGCTCGTGCACGAGTGCGATGCGGTGTCGCCCTCGTCTCGGGTCGGGGCCCACCCGTCGAAGTTTCCGTTCTCCTTGACCGTCACCCACGAGGTGCCGTTGTGCCGCTGCAGCTGGATGCTGTTCACCGCGACGTCGTACGCGCCGTTCTCGTCTTCTATCCCGGCGTGCGCGTAGTACGACGTACCGACCTGCTGGACCCGGATGCACCTCTTGACCAGAGTCCCTTGGCAGTTGTCCCCGAGCGCCTGGGCCGACGGCGCCGTCCACGCCACGACCAGGAAGCTCGCCATCAGCGCCAGGACGACCGCGAAGGTCGTGCTGACGCGCCGTCTCGCCAGTTCCATGCTCATTCCTCACTCGATGCGGGGGTATGACACGAGCGAGCCTGGCAATGGCCGCTATGGCGGACCTAGACCGGATCTATGCCGGGGCTGCGCCTCGCGGCTCGTCCAGGTGACTGACGCGGCGATGGTTGTTACCAGCCGGACGGTGACTACTTCTGGATAACCGACGACAGCAGCGACGGGTACAGCACGGGTGTGATCTGGCGGCATCCGAGCACCGGCCGTGAGGGGATCTGCCGCAACAAGGACGGGTTCCTGGCCGGAGGAGTCCGAACCTGCAACAAGGACTTCCCGGAGAACACGAAGATCCGCTTCCGGATCGCCCGCTGTGACGGCGGTGCGCACACGTGCAGGAGCCTGAGCCACTGGGTGAGCAGCTCCGGCACCCATGAGGTGACCACCTGACAGATCCTCGAGAACAGCGGTGCAGGCACCGACATCGGACCTGCACCTTGTCCGGGAGAGCAGAGGGCCCGCGGACCTTACGTCCGCGGGCCTTCCGTCAGTCACAGGACCGGGCTGTCACCAGCCGCGCTCCGCCAGCCGGTGCGGCTCCGGGATCTCGTCGACGTTGATGCCGTGGTCCAAGATTGCAACAGGCCATCGTTTTGCCGCACGACTTGTGGTCGTCTGCCGCACTCCCAATGGTCGCTCTGCCAGGTACGCCTCATCAGGCGTACACATCAGGGTGCGCAGAAGGACAGACTCCATCGCCCGGCCTGCGGGTCGACCGTCACAGGTCCACCACTCGTCGAAGGCCGGCGTCGACGGCATCCATCAGGTTGTCAGGAAGCGCGAATCCGGTGGGTTCGATGTCAGTGCGGTCCACGGTCATCGGCTGGGACACGTTGACGACCGAGTCCTTCGGCAGCCCGGACGCCAAAGCTGGGAGGAACACGTTGCCAGGATGCCGCGCGAGGGCCGTGTTCGAGGTGATCGGCAGGACGACGACGGTGGCGATGCGGGACTTGTTGTACTGATCAGACTGCACGACGACGGCCGGGCGCCGCTTGGCCGGAGCGCTCCCCCGAGGTTCTCCGAAGTCGACCCAGCACACCTCTGCGCGCCGGATCACCACTCGTCCGAGGCCTCGACCATGCGGGCGTTCGCGGTGCGACGGAAGTCGGCAGTGTCGTCGCCGGGCTGCCCGATGGCGTCGATCGCATCGTCGATCTGCTCGGTCAGGTCCGCACCGGTCAGCTCGGCGGCGTAGTGCTCAGCGGCACGCCGATAGAACTCCGACCTCGTCATCCCGTGCTTCTGAGCGATGTGGTCGAAGCGCTCCGCCGTGTGATCCGGGAGGCTGATCGCTGTCTTCATGGATCAATGGTATAACTTTTTCTACCGCCCCGCCAGAGAGGTGCGCGCCACACTGAACGGCGCAGCATGCTCATACTCCGACAACGGCGCCGACACCTGACCTTGATTCAACAGGCGCCAGCCGGCCGTTACCGGACGGGTTATGGCTCCGCCGGGCCTGCTGAACGCGAGTCAGCCAGCCGGGATCTACCGCCCACCATGCGGAGAGGCCCCGCGGACTCGATGTCCGCAGGGCCTCTCCGTCAATCGCTGGAGCGGGCTGTCACCAGCCGCGCTCGGCCAGCCGGTGCGGCTCCGGGATCTCGTCGACGTTGATGCCGACCATCGCCTCGCCGAGACCGCGCGAGACCTTGGCGATCACATCGGCGTCGTCGAAGAACGTCGTGGCCTGGACGATCGCCCTCGCGCGCTGCTCGGGGTTGCCCGACTTGAAGATGCCCGAGCCGACGAACACGCCCTCGGCGCCGAGCTGCATCATCATCGCGGCGTCCGCCGGGGTGGCGATGCCGCCCGCGGTGAACAGCACGACCGGCAGCTTTCCGGTGGTCGCGACCTCCTTGACCAGCTCGTACGGCGCCTGCAGCTCCTTGGCGGCGACGAACAGCTCGTCCTCCGGCAGCGAGGTCAGGCGGCGGATCTGCTGGCGGATCTGACGCATGTGCGTGGTCGCGTTCGACACGTCACCCGTGCCGGCCTCACCCTTCGAGCGGATCATCGCCGCGCCCTCCGTGATGCGGCGCAGCGCCTCACCCAGGTTCGTCGCGCCGCACACGAAGGGAACGGTGAAGTTCCACTTGTCGATGTGGTTCGCGTAGTCCGCGGGGGTCAGCACCTCGGACTCGTCGATGTAGTCGACGCCGAGCGACTGCAGCACCTGCGCCTCGACGAAGTGCCCGATGCGCGCCTTCGCCATCACGGGGATCGAGACGGCCTCGATGATGCCGTCGACCATGTCGGGGTCGCTCATGCGCGACACGCCGCCCTGCGCACGGATGTCCGCCGGCACCCGCTCCAGCGCCATGACGGCCACCGCGCCCGCGTCCTCGGCGATCTTCGCCTGCTCGGGCGTGACGACGTCCATGATGACGCCGCCCTTGAGCATCTCGGCCATGCCGCGCTTCACGCGCGCGGTGCCGACCGTACCCACGGTGTTCTCGCCGGTCACGGATTCAGTCACGGTTACCTCGCAAAGTTCTCGCCGAAGGGATCGACGCCGGTCGTTCCGGGCGCGGTCGGCGCCCTGATTCGATCTTATCGCCCGCCAGGACCCGCCCCGTCCTACCTGTTCGCAGGGCGGTCACCCGCCGTTCGGCTCCAGGGCGTGCGGCAGGGCGTCGTCCAGCTCGACGGTTCGCGGCATCGGCGCCCGGCCCGCCAGGTGGAACAGCCGGACGTACCAGAGCCTGCGCACCCGCCGCGTCTGCGCGACCGCCTCGTTGTGGAACCGGCGGGCCAGCGTCGCGCGGTACCAGGCCGCCGCGAGCGCCGCCACGATCTCGCTCGACGGCCCCGCGAGCAGGAGCTGCGTCGACTCCGGCGAACCCATCGCCTCCCGCAGGGTCGCGGTGAGCCCCGACTCCGCCCGCTCCCGGTCCGGGCCCAGCCCGTCCATCTTCAGCGCGGCGGCGGGCGAGGTGACGGGTCCGGCGTCCGACGCCGTGTACGCGGCGTCCGCCACCAGGATGGCGCTCGCGGGGTCCAGCGCGCCCGACGCCGCGAGCTCGACCGCGCTCGACGCCCGGCGCACGAGCTGCGCGTCGAGCGCGATCCGTGACGCGGCGACCTTCCGGTGCAGCCGGTCCACGCGGTAGGCGCCCCGCCAGGCGAGCAGCAGGCCGACCGCGAGCACTCCGAGGGCGACGAGCGCCATCTCCGACCAGGTCATGCGTCGCCTCCGACCCGGCGTGGGAAGAGTCCCATGATGCGTCCGACGACGTCGCCGCCGATCGCGTTGTCGGCGGCGAGCGTCATGTCGTAGACGGCGAGCACCTGCTCGGTGACGCCGGACCAGTCGAACCGCTGGACCCACTGCGTGGCGTGGGCGCGGTAGGCGTCGCGTCGCGCGGGGTCGGCGAGCAGCGCCAGCACCGTGGCGGCGAGGTCCTCGGGGTCGCCGGTGCGGAAGAGGGCGCCCGCCGCGCCGTCGTCCAGGACGCGCTGGAAGGCGCCGAGGTCGCTGGCGACCACCACTGCCCCTGCGGCCATGGCCTCGACGAGCACGATGCCGAAACTCTCCCCGCCGGTCTGGGGTGCCACGTACAGGTCGGCGGAGGCCAGGAGCTCGGCCTTCTCGGCGTCGGTGACGCCGCCGAGGAACTCGACGGACGAGGCCTGCTCGCCGAGCAGCTCACGGGTCTCGGCGACCATGCCGTCCCCGCGGCCCGCCACCAGGAACCGGGTGCCGGGTCGGCCGGCGAGGATCGTGGGAACGGCCTGCACGAGGAGGTTCAGGCCCTTGCGCGGCTCGTCGAGCCGGCCGAGGAACGCGACGGTCGGGGCGGAGGGCGTGCCGGTCCACTCGGGGCGCCGGGGGCTGCTCGCGAACACCTGCGTGTACACGCCGTTCGGGATGACGACGGCGTCGCCACCGAGGTGGTCCACCAGGGTGCGGCGGGCGTCCTCGGAGACGGCGATCCGGGCGGCTACCTTCTCCAGGGACTGGCGGACCAGCGGATAGGCGACCTGGAGCGCCCGCGAGCGCACCTGCGAGGTGTGGAAGGTCGCGACCACCGGTTCGGTCGCCTGCCACAGCGCGAGCATCGACAGCGACGGCACCATCGGCTCGTGCAGGTGGACGATGTCGAAGGCGTGGCCGTCGATGCCGCCCTCGAGCCAGCGGCGGACCCGGGTGGCGGTCAGCGGCCCGAAGGTGAGCCGGGCGACCGAGCCGTTGTACGGCACGGGGACGGCGCGTCCGGCGGCGGTGACGACGTCGGGCAGCTCCGTGTCGTCGCTGGAGGGGGCCAGCACGGACACCTCGTGGCCCGCGGCCTGCAGCGCCTCGGCGAGGTCGCGCACATGGAACTGGACGCCGCCGGGGGCGTCGAAGGAGTACGGGCAGACGATGCCTATCCGCAGCACGCGGTGGCTGCGGCGTCGGACGCCTCTCATCCGGTCTCCTGGGCGGGGCGGGCTGCGTTCCTGCGGGCGGGTCCGAGGTCGTCGACGAACACGCGCTGCAGCATGTGCCAGTCCTCGGTGTGCTCGACGATCGTCCGCGCGAGCTGGTCCGTCCAGCCCTGCGTGAGCAGGCGGGCCCGCTCGTCGCGGGGCAGCCCGGCGTCCGGCACGGGCAGCGGGGGGTGGAACGTGATGACGATCCCCCACGGCGTGCGGGCGGCCCGGCGCCGGTCGCCGCGCAGCCGCTCGTAGGTGATGCCGACGGCGTGCACGGGGACGCCGGCCTCCAGGCCGAGCAGGGCGGGCCCGGCGGCGACCCGGGCCCGGTGCCCGGCGAGGTCCACCTCGATGCCTGTCGAGGTCAGGTCACGGTCGCTGAGCAGCGGGATGAGCTTGCTGCCCTCCTTGGCGCCGCGGACCAGCGCGCCGAGCACGTCTCCGCTGCCGAGGGCCAGCACGTTGATGCCGAGGGAGCCGCGGAACCGGACGAACTCGTCGAACAGCTCGTCGGGCTTGAGCCGTTCGGCGACGGTGAGCACGTTCGCGAGGTACTGGGAACCGTAGGCCCCGGCCAGGTCCCAGTTGCCGAGGTGGCCCAGCGCCAGGGAGGCAGCTCCCCCGCCGTCGACCACGGGCCGCACGTGCTCGTCGTAGCCCTCGACGCGCACGCGTGCCCTGAGCTGGTCGGGCGTGATGCCCTGGAGGGTGAACGCCTCGCGGAAGTAGCGCATGTAGCTGCGCATCCCGGCGCGGGACAGGCGGCGGACCGCTGCGGCGTCGAGGTCCGGCCGGACGCGGGCATAGTTGGCCTCCATCCGGCGCACGCTCTTGCCGTGCCGCAGCCACGTGACGTCGGCCACCACGGTGAACAGGCCCCGCAGGACGGGCTCCGGGATCTTCGTCGCGTTCCGCCACGCGAACGTGTACGCCGCCGCGACGTTCATCAGGCTTCCTGCCCGGCCCTGCTGGTGAGCTGCGCCCGCACCGTCGCCATCCGCTGGAACACGGTCACGAGGCTCGCGAGCGCCAGCAGCGTCAGGACCACCTCCAGGACCACCACCGGCAGGCCCACCTGGAGGAACGTGAACGGGACGAGCGCTAGCACGAGCCGGTCGGCGCGTTCGGCGATGCCCACCTGGGCGGAGGCGCCGACGCTCTCGGCGCGGGCCCTGGCGTAGGGCACGACGCTCCCGAGCACCAGGCAGGCCAGCGCGACCGCGATGCCCCAGAGGCCGTCGTGCTCCTCGGGGTGCAGCACGAACCAGAGCATGATGCCGCCGAACACGGCGCCGTCGGCCACGCGGTCCAGCGTCGAGTCGAGGAACGCGCCCCATGGACCGGAACGCCCGGACATGCGCGCCATCACGCCGTCGAGCGAGTCGAAGAGGACGAAGAACCCGACCAGGAGGCCGCCGACGAGCGTGTGCCCCAGGGGGAACAGCGTCAGTGAGATCGCCGAGACGATCAGCGTGCCAGCGATGGTCACGGCGTCCGGTGAGACCCGCAGCGCGAGCAGCAGCCGGGCCAGGGGCGTGAACACCGTTGTCATCAGGGAGCGCAGGCTCCGTAGCATTCAGTTCTCCTCTTGGTTGCCGCCCCCTGCGGTCACCCACGCCTCCGCGAGCCGGCGGCGAGTTACTCCCAGCAGCTCGGGCAACGCCTTGGTCTGCCCGACCACGGGCAGGAAGTTCGCGTCACCCAGCCAGCGAGGCACCACGTGCTGGTGCAGGTGCGCCGCGATGCCCGCGCCCGCCACCTCGCCCTGGTTGACACCAAGATTGAAGCCTGCCGGCGCGTAGACGGCGCGCGACACGCGCATGGCCTGCTGAGTCATCTGCGCCAGCTCGACGGTCTCGGCCGCGTCGAGGTCCGTGTAGTCCGAGACGTGCCGGTACGGCAGCACCATCAGGTGCCCCGAGTTGTACGGGTAGAGGTTCAGCACCACGTAGCACCGCTGCCCGCGGGCGACGACGAGACCCTGCTCGTCGTCGCCCTGCGGGATGCGGCAGAACGGGCACTGCCCGGCCGTCGAGTCGGCCGGCTTGTCCTGGCCGCCGATGTAGACCATGCGGTGCGGCGTCCACAGCCGTTCGTACCCGTCGTCGGGCGGGCCGAAGTCCGCGGCGTCCTGGACCGTGGGTTCCATCAGGCCTGCTGCGACCGCTCGGCCACGGCCGCCACGATGCGCTCGACCGCGTCCGCCACGGGCACGCCGTTCTCCTGCGTGCCGTCGCGGAACCGGAACGAGACGGCGCCGGCCTCTGCGTCCTCGCCGCCGGCGATGAGCGTGAAGGGCACCTTCTCCTTGGACGCGTTGCGGATCTTCTTGGCGAACCGGTCGTCCGACAGGTCGATCTCGACGCGGATGCCGCGCGCCGTGAGCTGCGCGGCGACGTCCTTCACGTAGTCGTCGAACGCCTCGGCGACGGGGACCAGCTTGACCTGCACGGGCGCGAGCCAGGCCGGGAAGGCGCCGGCGTAGTGCTCGATGAGCACACCCATGAACCGCTCGATGGAGCCGAACTTGGCCGAGTGGATCATGACCGGCTGCTGGCGCGTGCCGTCCGCGGCCGTGTACTCCAGCCCGAAGCCCTTGGGCTGGTTGAAGTCGTACTGCACGGTGCCCATCTGCCAGGTGCGGCCGATGGCGTCCTTGGCCTGCACGGAGATCTTCGGGCCGTAGAACGCGGCGCCGCCCGGGTCGGCGACGAGCTCCAGGCCGGTCTCGCGGCCCACCTCCTCGAGGATCTTCGTGGCGGCGGCCCAGTCCTCGTCGGAGCCGACGAACTTGTCCGGCTTGGAGTCGTCCCGGGTGGACAGCTCCAGGTAGAAGTCGTCCAGGCCGAAGTCGCGCAGCACGCTCAGCATGAAGTCCAGCAGGTGCTTGACCTCCGACGGCGCCTGCTCGGGCGTCACGTAGGAGTGCGAGTCGTCCTGGGTCAGGCCGCGCACGCGCGTCAGACCCTGCACCACACCCGACTTCTCGTACCGGTACACCGACCCGAACTCGAACAGTCGCAGCGGCAGCTCGCGGTACGAACGCCCGCGCGAGGCGAAGATCAGGTTGTGCATCGGGCAGTTCATGGCCTTGAGCCGGTACTTGGACCCCTCGAGGTCCATCTCCGGGAACATCGTGTCGGAGTAGTACGGCAGGTGCCCCGAGGTGTGGAACAGCCCGTCCTTGGTGATGTGCGGCGTGCCGACGTAGGAGAAGCCCTCCTCGATGTGGCGCTGGCGGACGTAGTCCTCCATGACCCGCTTGATCACGCCACCGCGGGGGTGGAACAGCGGCAGGCCCGAGCCGACCTCGTCGGAGAAGCTGAACAGGTCCATCTCGGCGCCGATGCGGCGGTGGTCACGGCGCTCGGCCTCGGCGAGCCGCTCCAGGTGCGCCTTGAGCTCGTCCTTGGAGGGCCAGGCGGTGCCGTAGACGCGCTGCAGCATCGGGTTCTTCTCGCTGCCGCGCCAGTAGGCGGCCGCCGAGCGCATGAGCTGTACGCCGTTGCCGATCAGGCGGGTGTTCGGCAGGTGCGGCCCGCGGCACAGGTCGCTCCAGACCACGGTCTCGGTCTCGCGGCCAGCGCCCCGGACGTTGTCGTAGATCGTGAGCTCGGCGCCGCCCACCTCGACGGCCTCACCGTTCTCACCGGCACCGTCGTCGCTCGACCCGCCCTTGAGGCCGATCAGCTCCAGCTTGTACGGCTCGTTCGCCAGCTCCGCACGGGCCTCGTCCTCGGTGACGACCCGGCGGCGGAAGGTCTGGCCCTCCTTGATGATGCGGGCCATGATCTTGTCGAGGTTCTTGAGGTCCTCGGGCGTGAACGGCGTCTCGACGTCGAAGTCGTAGTAGAAGCCGTCGGTCACGGGCGGGCCGATGCCCAGCTTCGCGTCCGGGTTGACCTGCTGCACCGCCTGGGCGAGCACGTGCGCGGCGCTGTGCCGCAGCACGGCCAGGCCGTCCGGCTCGCCGACGGTCACGGGCTCGACCTTGTGACCCGCCGGGATCTCCCGGTCGAGGTCCCACAGCTCGCCGTCCACCCGGACCACGACGACGTCGCGGCGTGTGCCGTACAGCTCGGCACCGGTGGTCGTCGCGGTGGTCGTCGTCGCCTCCGTGAGGTTCTCAGCCGGGGTGTGGTCGGCGGGGGCAGGCGGCGAAACGACGTCGGACAGCCCTTGGTGCGCGCCTTGGCGGCGCCGCTGAACGGGCCGGTCTGCTTCGCGGTGTCGCGGGCGCGGACCGTGTACGAGTAGTCGGTGCCGGGCGCGAGGCCGTGGTCGGTGAAGGTG
>NZ_JBHXBG010000176.1:0-10967 GCF_042726755.1 Promicromonospora sp. NPDC060271
GCCCAGAACTCACGTGAGTTCTGGGCCCAATCGCTCGGTACACGTTGCTAGCTCGGCGCCCGGTCAGGGGCGCCAGGGGTCACGCCGTAGGCGTGAGCACGAATCCCGGACCCTCGGCACCTGGGTCGGTGTCCAGGGTCAGTGTGTCCAGGGCAGGAGCAGCCTCCGCCTCGACGAACACGTTGGTGGCACCGGAGGCGTCGACGACCTGGTCGTCGGGCTGCGGGGCCGGAACCAGCGCGAGCTCGAAGTTGCCGGGCTGGCCGGACGCCTGCGCGATGCGCAGCCCGCCTTCGACCGGCACACCAGCCTGCTGAGCAAGGTCCTGGACGGCCGTACGGGCATTGTCGGTCACGGTGAGCACGTTGAGCTCCTCAGATTGGTTCTCCGCGGTCCCGACCACCGAACCAAGCCCGCACCGTCACCGCAAGCGTGAGACGCATTTAGGGCGAAATCTCCCGGTGAGTGAGACAGCGCGTGACAGACGCCACTCGAAGACGTACGGTGCCCCGCTCGACGGCGTCTACTGCCTCACCGCACGTGACCGGTAGGCTTTCTACTCGCGCCGCCCGGATGCCGGGCGCGCGGGCCTCTAGCTCAACTGGCAGAGCAGCGGACTTTTAATCCGCGGGTTCCGGGTTCGATCCCCGGGGGGCCCACCCCAGATCAACACCGATATGGCCGGCCGAGCTGAGCCTCGCCCCTCTGGCTCCCCGCGCGACATGCACGCACTCATCGAGACGGCGACGCCGCCCACGTGCCGTTGCGCTCCGACTCGCCGGCCAGCCCTGCCGGGGGCACGACACGCGACCCCAGGTGTGCCTCTACCCGCGCCGCCCGGGGCTTCGCCCTGCCGGGCCCCACCTCACCGGGTGTCGCGCGCCACCCATGCCGTACGACGGCAGAAGTTGCCCACACTCTTGTCCGCGTGTTCTGCATGCAATATATTGGGTATCACTCCGGCGATCGCCGGAGCTCTTCACAGGATCCGTGCGGCAACACACGGCGCGGGAGGAAAGGACCAGAGCATGAGCAGCGACCAGGAGATCAAGAACGTCGTGCTGGTGCACGGCGCGTTCGCCGACGGCTCAGGGTGGCGTGGTGTCTACGACAACCTGACTGCGCGGGGTTACCAGGTGACGATCGTGCAGAACCCGCTCACCTCGCTGGACGACGACGTCGCGGCGACGACCCGGGTCCTGAACCAGCAGGACGGCCCGACGATCCTCGTCGGCCACTCCTGGGGCGGCACGGTCATCACCGAGGCCGGTGTCCACCCGAACGTGGCCGGCCTGGTCTACGTCTCCGCGCTCGCACCCGATGCGGGCGAGACGACGGGCCAGCAGTACGAGGGCTTCGCGGAGACGCCGGACTTCGTCATCGATGTCGTCGACGACGGATACGGGTTCCTCAACCGCGACAAGTTCAAGCTGGGTTTCGCCCACGACGCCAGCGACGCCGACGCCGCGTTCCTGCGCGACACGCAGATCCCCATCAACATGTCGGTCTTCGGCACGCCGGTCAAGAACGCCGCCTGGCGCGACAAGCCCACCTGGGCCGTGATCGCCACGGAGGACAGGTCGTTCGACCAGGCCATGCTGCAGCACATGGCGACCCGGAGCGGCGCGAAGATCACCAACGTGTCCGCCAGCCACGCCCTCTTCATGACGCAGGCCGGCGTGGTCTCCGACGTGATCGACGACGCCGCGAAGGGCGCCTCGCGCGCCGGTCGGTGAGCCCAGGTCCGCTACCCGCCCAGGGCCGGCGCGCACCGGTCGCGCGCCGGTCCCAGTCCCCGGAGGGATCACATGGCGATCACCCCGTTCCACGTGACGCTCTGGATCGAGCTCCTGGCTGCCGGGCTCGGCGGCCTGCAAGGGGCACTCTTCGCCGCGGGCGCCCGGCCTCGGCGCATCGACGTGCTCGGCGTCGTCGTGATCGGGCTCGCGGTCGCGCTCGGAGGCAGCCTGCTCCGCGACATCGTGCTCGATCAGCCGCCGGTCGTCGTGTGGAGGAACTGGTACCTGATCGTGGCCGCCGCCTCGGCGGTCCTCGGCATGGTGCTGCAACCCCTGCTGGCGCGAGCGGAGTGGGTGATCACCGTGCTCCTCGACGCCGTCGTCATGGGGCTGTTCGGGGCGATCGCGGCGTCGAAGGCGCTGTCCCTGGGCGTGGGCGAGGCCGGGGCACTGATCGTCGGCGTCGTCGGAGCCATCGGCGGCGGGATGCTGCGCGACGTCATCCTGAGCCTGCCGTTCTCCTTCCTGCACGTGGGCACGCTCTACGCCGTCGCGGCGGCCGCCGGCAGCGGAACGTTCGTCCTCCTCGCCAAGCTCGGCACGCCCGTCCCGATCGCGGGGGTCGCGTGCGTAGCGGTGACCACCCTCGTGCGCCTGGCCGCCGTTCGCTTCAACTGGACCTTTCCGGAGCAGTTCATCCTGCGCCCTCGGCGTCCGGACACCCCGCAAGGGTGAGCTGATCGAGCCGGCCCGCCGCAGAGCGACGCACTACTGCCCCTCGCGGTGCCGGCCGCACGGATGCCGACCGCTCACGGCAGGTCTCGCGATCACTCCTCGCTGACGGCCGACAACGAGCTCCACGTGCCGAAGGCGATCTCGGCGGCACGGTCCGCGTCACCGAGCGCACAGAGCCGGATGAGCTCATCGTGCCGCGCCACTGAGGCCTCCCCGCCCAGCGAGGAGAACCGGAGGCGCTCGGCCCTTCGCAGCACGGGGGTGAACTGGTCGAGAACCGTCGACAGCGCCCGGTTCGACGCCACGGCCACGGGAACGCCGTGCAGGTCGTCGTCCGCGCGCAGCGCGGCTTCGACGTCGCCCTCCTCGATCGCGGCACGGAACCGGGCGTTGGCCTCGCGCATCGCGTCCAGGTGGGCATCGGTGAGGTTGCCGACGGCTTCGCGGACGGCTAGCTGGTGCATGGCCGCGACGACGTCCCGAGCCTCCCGGATGTCGCGCGCGTCCAGGGAGCTCACCGTGGTGGAGCGCCCGGGCAGAGCCGAGACCAGTCCTGCTTCTGCGAGACGCAACAGCGCTTCACGGATCGGGGTGCGGCTGACCCCGAGCCAGGTCGCCAGCTCGGCGTCCCGCAACTGCTCACCGGGCACCAAGGTGCCGTCGACGATGGCGTCGCGGAGCCGGTGGTAGACGTCGTCACGCAGGAGGCGCCGGCCGATCGTCCGATCGTCTTGGGGAATGGGCACGCAATATATTGCCTAGCGCCGGGCGGCGGTTGCAACTCCACCCCCGCGGCGACATCGCACCCTTGGAAACACTTAGCTGTTGCGCTAGGTATTGGTCCGTGCCAATACTTAGCCTCATGGCTCAGCATTCAGCAGTGCTCGACGGCGTCTTCGTGGCCCTCGCGGACCCGACCAGGCGCGCGGTGGTCCGGCGGCTAGGCCGCGGACCCGCGAGCGTCGGCGATCTCGCCAAGGACGCCCCGATGACGCTGCCGTCGTTCATGAAGCACGTGCGGGTGCTCGAGTCGAACGGCCTGATCCGCACCGCAAAGTCGGGCCGGGTACGCACCTGCGAGCTCAACAGGGAGCAGTTCGCACTCGTCGAGGACTGGCTCGCCGAGCAGCGCAGCATCTGGACAGGCCGCACCGACCGTCTGGAGCAGTTCGTCACCGAGGAGAACGCATGAACCCCGAGCTCGACCTCAGCATCGACCGCATCATCCACGCACCCCGCAAGCAGGTGTGGGATGCCTGGACCCAGCCGGCCAAGCTGGCACAGTGGTGGATCCCCGCCCCGACGCGCTGCCGCGTCGAGCGCCTCGACGTCCGCGCCGGGGGCGGCTTCGTCACACTGATGAGCGACGACGGCGCGGCGTTCGTCCCGCATCTGGACGCCTGCTTCCTCGTTGTGGACGAGTACGAACGCATCGTCTTCACCAACGCGATCAACAGCGAGTGGCGCCCGACGAACCCGGCGCCGGTCCCTATGACGGCCGAGATCGTCCTGCGGGACCACCCGAACGGCACCGACTACCGGGTCACCGTGCGCCACGGCGACCCCGCCGACCGCGCCAGGCACGCCGAGCTGGGCTTCGCCGAGGGCTGGGGCTCGACCACGTCCCAGCTCGCCCGGCTGGCCGAGGGAGACGCCGAGCGCTGACGCCCATGCCGTCGCAGACGAAGCGAACCTCGGTACCCTGCTGCGCACGTGCGACGCCGTCGGCGCCTGCCTGGCCGCACCTCGAACCCGCCCGGAGCCCCACGGTCCTCCTGCTCGGCCACGAGCACCAGGGAGTGCCGGACGACGTGCTCGCGGACGTCGACGAGTGCGTCGAGATCCCCATGGCCGGCTGGGGTGCGAGCCTGAACGTCGCGGTCGCGGGAAGCCTCGTCGTCTACCGGCTCGCGGGCCTGTCCTGACAGCTCGTCCACGGAATGCGCACCACCGTGCGCTCCGCGACCGGTACCGTGGACGCCCACCCGACGCTGAGGGGCTCACATGACACAGCTCGACCGCCGCACAACTCTGGCAGGCGCTGCCGTCGTCGCGTTCGATCCGATGACGTCGCAGTGGCTCACCAGCTTCCCGGAGAACTCCGGGGCGGTCCCGAGTCCCCGCCTCGACGGCGAGCTCGTCACGGACGACGCCTCCCTCACCGAGGCGGCCACCGACTACGGGCACCTGGTCCACCGGCGCCCGCGCGCCGTGCTGCGGCCGGGGTCGGTCAGCGACGTCGTCACCGTGGTGCGCTTCGCGAACACGCACGGCATCACGGTCGCCGTGCGTGGGCAGGGCCACTCGACGTTCGGCCAGGCGCAGGCCGACTGCGGCATCGTCATCGACTCCCGCACGCTCGCCACGATCCACGAGATCACGCCCGACCGGGCGGTGGTCGACGCGGGGGTGCAGTGGCTGGAGCTGGTCCGCGCGTCCCTGGCCGTCGGCGTCGCGCCGCCGGTCACCACCGACTACCTGGGCCTCTCGGTCGGCGGCACGCTGTGCGTCGGCGGGATCGGTGGCGCCTCGCAGCACTTCGGGCTGCTCGTGGACAACACGTTCGAGCTCGAGGTGGTCACCGGCGACGGCCGGCTCGTCACGTGCTCGGCCGACCACGAGCGCGACCTGTTCGAGGCGGTGCTCGGCGGGCTCGGCCAGTTCGCCGTCATCGTGCGCGCGACCGTCCGGCTCGTGCCGGCACCGGCCATGGCCCGCGTCTACACGCTGACGTATCCGCAGGTCACCGACCTGACGGCAGCCCAGCGCACGGCTCTGGCCGACGGCCGCTTCGACTACCTGGAGGGTCAGCTCGTCCCCACCGACGACGACGGCTTCGCCTTCGTCCTGGAGGGCGGGGCGTGGTTCACCGGCGAGCCGCCCGACGACGACGCCCTGCTCGCCGGCCTCGCCCCATCCGGAGTCGACGTCGCCGACCTGCCGTACTTCGAGTGGCTGAACCGGATCTACGAGACCGTCGAGCAGATCGAGGCGCTCCGGCTGCCCGGACCGTGGCTCAACGTGCTTGTCCCGGACGCGGCAACGGACGACGTGGTCACGGAGCTCCTGACCACCCTCACCCCCGCCGACGCCGGCGGTGTCGCCCTGCTCTACCCGACCACCCGGTCGCTGATCACCCGACCGCAGGTGATGGTCCCCGACGGCCCGGTGTTCTTCCTGCTCGCACTGCTCCGCGCGGTGAGCCCGCCCGACGACGCCGAGGCGGAGCGCCTCATCACCGAGAACGACGCGCTGTACGCCAAGGTCCGCGCCGTCGGCGGCACCAGCTATCCGGTCAACGCCCTGCGCCTGAGCCCTGCCGACTGGCGCACCCACTACGGAGACCGCTGGCCCGCCGTGCGCAGCGCCAAGGAGCGGTACGACCCCCGCCGTGTGCTCACGCCCGGTCAGGGCATCTTCGAGAACATCAGTGAGGACGTCAGCAGAGCTCCCGGTACTCCTTGAGACCCTCGACCGTCGAGGCGACGTCGAGCTCCACCTGCTTGCCCTCCGCCAGGTCGAGCGCCTCCTGAAGCTGCAGGAACGGCACCCGGATCTTCTCGACCGGGACACCGAACTCCTCGGGCACACGCGCCTCGAGCCGGCCGAGCTCCACCGCTATCGCGTGCATCTGGTCGGCCGACTGCCCGTCGAGCCCGTCGCTCGCGCCGACGAGGGCGGTGCCGATGCGCTCCTCGAGCGTCTTGTCGTTGTCCACGTACATCGCGGCGCACGCCTGGTTCGCGTCCAGCGGCGCGTCCGGGTCGGGCCGTGCGGACGGTGAGACGCTCGCGCTGCCCGACGGCGAGGCGCTCGCCCCGGCGTCGGCGTCGCCGCCGGCCGAGCAGCCGGCGAGCAGGACGAGCGTGGCGACTGCGGCGAGGGCCCCGCGCGCCCAGGAGCCGGACGGGGCGGTGATGACAGGTCGAACCATGGCGGACATGAAACCACCAGGCGCTGGGAATGCGCGCATCCGGCGGGTTTCGCCCGGGTGGCCGACACGGCGGCCTCAGGGCCGGGCGGTGAACTGTCCCGGAACACTCCCGGAATTCGCCCGTCTGGCACTGGGAAGCCGGGCGAGGGCGGCCTAGCGTTGTGAGTGAACCGCAGACCGGAGGTCAGCATGGCCGTCGCCAGCCCCGCAGTCATCGCCCACCGTGGGTACTCCGCGGTAGCGCCGCAGAACACGCTCGCCGCGGTCGAGGCCGCATGCCGCGCGGGCGCGGACGCCGTCGAGATCGATCTGCAGCCCACCGCCGACGGCGTGGGCGCCGTGATCCACGACGAGACCGTCGACGCGACCACCGACGGCACGGGCAAGGTCTCCGCCCTCACCTCGCACGAGCTGCTCGGGCTCGACGCCGGCGCCCGCTTCTCCCCCGCGTTCAGGGGTCAGCGCGTGCCGACGCTCGCCGGCGTGCTGGGCGTGCTCGCGCGGCACCCGGACACCGACCTGCTGCTGGAGCTCAAGGGCTCGTGGACCACGGAGCAGGTCGAACGGGTCACCGCCACGATCGCCGACGCCGGGTTCGACCGCCGTGTCCTCGTCCAGAGCTTCTGGCCGGGCACCGTGGCAACCGTGCGCGACGTCGCCCCGCACCTGCCGGGCGGCCTGCTCGTCTCGTTCGACCCGCCCGGTCTGCTGCGCCTCTGCGAGCGCCTTCGTGTGGTCGCCTGCAACCCGTCGGTCGCGGCGGTCGCCGGCAGCCCGCGCCTGGTGTCCCGGTTGCACGCGGCCGGCCTGCGGGTCATGTCCTGGACGGCGAACGACCCGGCCGCATGGACCACGCTCGTCGACACCGATGACGGCGCGGGCGTCGACGCCGTCATCACCGACCGGCCGGAGCGGTTCGCCGGCTGGCTCGCCGGCCGGAACGCCGGCCGGAAGGACCAGCGGGCCGCGACACCGCTGCCGGGCCGGGGCGGTATCCGGTTGCGGCGGCGCCGCGGCCCGGCGCAGCGGGTCGCCGCGGGTACCGCCTGAGGCCTGTCCGACGCGGCGGCGTGCCGGCTACGTCCGGTGCAGCCAGCCGTGCAGGCTGCGGGTCACCCACGGGAGCACCCAGTACGCCATGATCGGCGTCAGGATCAGCGTCGAGATCAGGACCTTGAGCACCAGCGCGACGTCGTCCCACCCGGGCACCAGGTAGGTGAACAGGGCGGTGAAGAGCAGGTTCACGGGGAAGAACCCGAGCCAGATGCTCGTCGCCTGCTTCCACCGCGGCGGCACGACGACGGCCGCCACGTCGGCCGGCTCGTCGATGCGTGTCGGGTCCTCGAACCAGCCCTCGATGCCCGTCCGCTGCTGGTAGCGCAGCTCCTCGACGAGGCCCGTGCCCTGCGCCAGCCAGTCCCGGCGCTCGGCGGACTGCTCCCAGGCGGCGAGCCGGTCGGCGTCGGCGAAGCGGTAGAGCATGTGCCAGTCGCGGGAGCCCTCGGCGGCACGAATCCAGCCCGAGCCGAGAAAGCCGTCCCACCGGTTGGCGAGGTTGACGCCCGACTGCACCCAACGGGTGACCTCGGGGATGTGGTCGGGGTTGACGATGCGGTGGATGGACACGGTGACGGGTTGTCCGGCAGGGATGGGCACGGATCCGTTCGCGGCCTGGTCGTGATGGGCCATGCTCGAAGTTTCACGCATGGCCCTGCGCCCCTCAACTCAGCGCCCCTCGATGTGAGCGTGCACACCCCAGGTTGTCGGCCCTTCACGTTCGCACCACCATCTGCGCTCAGTTTTTGTGAGGCACGCCTCCGCGGAGGGGGTTCCATAACTCTTGGACGGCCGTCCAGCATTGAATGTCGCCGCATGGAACCAACCCCCTGGGCCGCCCCGGCCCGGTTCCACGCGGCGACCGCCATGACCTCCGCGACCCGTCGCGCGCCGTGGCCAGACAGCAGCAGGCGCACCCGTCACCGTCCGCCAGAGGGATCAGCCCCTCACGGTGTCAGCGTGCCCGGCCGCAGAACGGAAGCTCAGCGTGCCCCAGACGCCGAACCCCGTCGCGCCCCGCACGGCGCGCCCTGTCCCTGTCCCCGAGTGTCAGGATCGCCCTTGACGCACGGCGACCACGCACTCGTTCCCCGTCGTACGCGACGCCCGGGCACCAGCGGAGCGCATGCCGCCGTCGTGGTGCCATCGGGCCACCCCATGGTGCGCCGCTCGTCCTTCGCGATAGCCGCAGCACTCACCTCGGTCGCCCTGACCACCACGGCGGCAGTCAGCCTCACCGGGAACGACGGCAGCGCCGTCGGCTCCCCGGGCAGCGCGGCAGCCGCTGAGCGTGCCGCACAGGCCGGACCTGTCGTCGTCGGCAGCGCGATCATCGCAGACCCGGCGATGCGGTCCGCCTCCGAGAAGGCGGCCGCCGTCCTGACCGACGCCGACTACGTGACCCGCGAGGGCGACCTCGACCGCAAGGAGCGCAAGCGCCTCCGAGCGGCCGCGCGGAACCTGCGGTCCATGCTGGAGCAGGCCAGTGACGGTTCGGGTACCGGCATCACGGGCGCCCGGCAGGCCGCTGCCGCTTCCCGGGACGGCGAGCGAGCCCCGCTCGCCGAACGTGCGGACACCCCCGTCGGCAAGGCGGGCGCCGCCCCGAGCCCGGCAGCCACCGAGCCGACCAATCTGGCCGGCACCGTCACGGGGTCCACGCCGCTCAGCGAGCAGCAGGCCACCGGCCGCCCCGTCCTCGAGACCCCGCTCTCGGCCGCGGTCGACCTGACCGCACGGGCCCAGCGGGACGCCAGGACCGACGCCGCGACCTCCGCCGAGACGGCTGCGCCGTCGGCCACCCGCATCGAGAAGGAGACGGCCTCGCTCCGGCGGCTCATCACGAAGGCCGACGGCGACGCGGTCGTGTCCGTCAAGGCGGGCCCGACGCCGGAGGAGATCGCCGCCGCGAAGCGGGCTGCCGAGGAGCGACGCGAGGCACGTGCTGCCCGCGCCGCCGAACGCAAGGCCGCCAAGGCGCGGGCGGCAGCCGCCGCCCGGGTCGCCGAGGCCAAGGAGCTGGCCGAGCTCGCACAGAGCTACGGCAACGGGCAGATCCCGTCGAGCGTGCTCTGCGACCTGAGCTGGGCACCGAACCAGCTGCTGCGGTGCGACGCCGCGGCCGAGCTCGAGAACCTGAACGACGCCTTCCGCGCGGAGTTCGGCCGGAACCTGGACGTGACCGACGGTTACCGCTCCTACGCGGAGCAGCTGTCGGTAGCGGCGGCGAAGGGCGGCCTCGCGGCAGTGCCCGGCACCTCCAACCACGGCTGGGGGCAGGCGGTCGACCTGTCCGGCGGCATCGAGTCGTTCGGCACCGCTGAACACGCCTGGATGGTCGCCAACGCCGGGGAGTACGGCTGGAAGCACCCGGCCTGGGCCCAGGCGGGCGGTAGCAAGCCGGAGGCCTGGCACTGGGAGTACGGCACCTCGTACTGACGGGGCGCCCTGACCCGGGTACGCACCGACCGGTGCGCACAGACCCGTGCGGCGGGCCGGTCCCGTGCGACGAGGCCGGTCCGGTGCGACGAGGCCGGTCCCGCGAAGCTCAGCTCTTGTCGGAGCCGGCTTCGTCGGGGCCGGCTCCGTCATGCCCAGCCGAGCTCGTGGAGCCGTTCGTCGTCGATCCCGAAGTGGTGGGCGATCTCGTGGACCACCGTCACCGCCACCTCCTCGACCACGTCCTCACGCGTCGCGCAGAACGCGAGCGTCGGGTTACGGAAGATGGTGATGCGGTCGGGGAGCGCGCCGGCGGCCCACATGTGATCGCGTTCCGTGAGCGGCACTCCCTCGTAGAGCCCCAGCAGGTCCGGATCGTCGGCGGGCGCGTCGTCCTCGACGAGCACCACGACGTTGTCCATCTGCGCCGCGAGATCCGGCGGCACGAGGTCCAGCCCTTCGCTGACCGCTGCCTCGAAGTCCTCTCGCGTCATCTCCACCACGCACCCATCATCCCTGACTGGGGCCGGTCCGCGACCAACTGGTGGACTGTGCAGCGGGACCGCCGACCGACTGTAGACTTGCCAGGTCCCAGCCCCCATCGTCTAGCGGCCTAGGACCCCGCCCTTTCACGGCGGTAGCACGGGTTCGAATCCCGTTGGGGGTACGAAGGGGCTCGTCAGAGCCAGGTTTCGCACGTTGTGAGGCAGGTCATCCTGTCGGGGTCCGAATCTGATTTCAGGTTCGGAGCCGGGATGGGTTAAGGTTCTCACGGTTCGGAACGAGCCCCCCGGATGCGGGTAAGCATCCAAGGCCCTGTAGCGCAGTTGGTTAGCGCGCCGCCCTGTCACGGCGGAGGTCGCGGGTTCAAGTCCCGTCAGGGTCGCGCGAGAGGCGCCCGGGTTGTCGGTCTCGACTATCCGGGCGTTCGCGCTAGGGCTCTGTAGCTCAGTTGGTAGAGCGTTCGACTGAAAATCGAAAGGTCACCGGATCGACGCCGGTCGGAGCCACAGCCAAAGGATCGCAGGATCCAGCGATCTCGACGGGCCGCACTTCTTCGGAAG
>NZ_JBHXBG010000177.1:0-10893 GCF_042726755.1 Promicromonospora sp. NPDC060271
ACCATGCACCTGCTGCCAGGCCGAGCCCGGATCTGGCAGCAGGTGCATGGTCATCTCGCGATCAGACGACGGGTCGGACGACGGCCGTGTCGGCCGGCTCGCCGTCCGCCCCCTCGCCGTCTGCCCTCTCGCCGTCCGCCCCCTCGCCGTCCGGGCCGTCGGCCGCGTCGGCGTCCGGCGTCGGGTCGCCCGGGGCCTCCTGGTAGCGGCGGCTCAGCAGCCGGTAGTACTTGCTCGACAGGGCGTAGCCCGTCAGCAGCAGGCCGAGCACCGCGATCAGGACGAACACCAGCGCGATCCCGCGCGCGTCGCCCGTGCCGAACCAGTCACCGATCCAGCGGGCGCCCGTACCGCCCTCACGCATGAAGGGAATGAAGAAGAACTGGGTGAGCGGGCTGATCAGGAACGCGGTGAGCGGCGACGCCGCCTGCTCCAGCGACTGCGCGAAACCGAACACCCGGCCCTGCCGCTCGTACGGCACGACCTTCTGCAGCACCGTCTGCTCGGAGGCCTCGACGTACGGCATCGCGATCATGTACGCCGCCAGCCCTGTCACGAGCCAGACCACCGAGGCCTGCATCGGGAAGACCACCGTGACGGCCCACAGCCCCAGGTTGACGAGCAGGATGGTGCGTACGGGGTTGGAGCCGAGGCCGGTGCGTGCGATGAGCAGACCCGACACGATCATCAGCGCGCTGAGCCCGCCCCAGACGAAGCCCCATGCCTGCACGGACATCATCGACAGCCCGTACGCGTCCATGAGCGCCATGAACCCGCCGCCCAGCACGTTGTTCAGCGCGGTGAAGGCGATGAGCGCCCACATGCCGGGGATCCGTCCGACGACCTTCATGGTGCCCCGGAGGTCGACCTTCCGCGGCTCCCCCTCCGCCGCCGCATGCGACAGCGCCTCCGGGACCTTGACGAAGTGCAGGTGCACCAGCGCAACGGCGAGCACGCCGATCGCCAGGATCAGGCAGGTCCGCATGCCGTCGAACGCGACGAGGAGGCCGCTGATGACCGAGGTCACCAGGAACGAGACGCCCGTGACCGTCCCCACGAGGCCATTGGCCCGGTCACGGAGGGACTCGTCGAAGAGGGCCGTGACGACGGTCGGGAGCGCGATCGAGCGGAGGTTGCCTGCGATGACGCCGCACATGAGCAGCACGACGAGCACCCACAGCCGCACGCTGCCCGGATCCGTCCACTCCTGCGCCGGGGTGACGAGGTAGATGATCAGGCTCGCCACGTAGAAGGCGATGGAGACCAGGGCGGACGCCTGCATCACCGCCTTCTTGCGGTGGTGGTCCACGAGGCTGCCGAACCACACCCCCGTGCTGACCATCGCCACGAGGAACAGGCCGGCGATCACCCCGGTGGCGAAGACCGAGCGGGTCTGCAGGAACACGAAGAAGGTGATGGCGAACCACACCGTGAAGTTGATGACCCCCGCGAGCAGCACGTTCACCAAGAGCTGGGCGAACGTACGGACGGTCGGGTCGGACAGGTGAAGGCGCGGGGCGTCGGCGTCGGTGACGGGCGGATCGGTGCTCATGGGGAGTACTCCAGTACCTGAACTATGGTTGAGGTCAAGCCTTGGCCGTACCTCGGCGTCCACCATGTCGACGACGGACACGACCAGAACTCATCGGCCGCCGCACCGTTCGCCTACGGCCGCGGTACCGCAGCGAGCGCCGACTGACCCAGCCACACCGGTAGCTCGCGGCGTGCCTCGGCGGGCCCGTCCAGGCTCACCACCTCGCCGCGCAGTGCCACCTGCCACGACAGGTCGCCCCGCCACACCCGGACCAGCGTGCGGAGAGCGGCCGACACGGTGACTGTCGCCTCGAACCCGGGGTCGTAGTCGCAGACGTCGACCTCGCCGTCGCGGACCACGAGCCACCAGCGGGCTACGGGCGCGGGGACGCCGTCGAGCCGGAACGCGACCACGGTGCGCTCGCGCGGCCAGGCGTCGACGGGCACCGTGCGCCGCATGTCCCACATGAGGAGGTGCGGGTCCAGGTCGGCCTCACCGAGCCCGCCGACCCAGCGCGCACCCCAGATGCCCAGGCCCTCCACGAGGGGCCGGAGCTCCTCGCCCGCGGGCGTGAGCCGGTAGCCGGGGTGGCCCTCGGCCTCGAAGCGCCGCACCACGCCGGCCCGCTCCAGCGAGCGCAGCCGTTTCGCGAGCAGCGCGGGGGACATCTTCGGGACGCCGCGCCGCAGCTCGTTGAACCGGGTGCTGCCGGCGAGCAGCTCGCGGACCACGAGGAGCGTCCACCGCTCGTCGAGCACCTCCATGGCCTTGGCCACCGGGCAGAACTGGCCGTACGTCGTCATGAAGCCTCCTCGCCGGGCCCCCGCCCGTCCAGTCAACGCCCGGCCGGGACGGCGCACCAGTACAGAACGAGAACCTCACCCGGTACAGACACAGCACTGGATGGCGTGCGTCCGTCGGGCGGACCGTGGGAGTCCCAGAAACCTCCGGACAAGGAGCAGTCCCATGACCGACACCGTCGTCGTCCCACCCGACGTCCTCACCGCCGTCCGCACCAAGCATCGCGCCCTGTGGGCGGCCGGCGACTACCCCGTGCTCGCCGCGGAGGTGATCCCCGCCCTCGGGCCCGTCCTGGTCGAGGCCGCCGGCGTGCGGCCGGGCGATCACGTGCTCGACGTCGCGGCGGGCTCAGGCAACGCCGCCATCCCCGCCGCGCTCGCCGGCGCGCACGTGATCGCCTCCGACCTCACGCCCGAGCTGTTCGACGCCGGCCGGGCGGCCGCCGCGGCCAGCGGCGCCGAGCTCACCTGGGCGGAGGCCGACGCCCACTCCCTCCCGTTCGACGACGCGGCGTTCGACCGCGTGCTGTCGTGCGTCGGGGTCATGTTCGCCCCGTTCCACCGGACGGCGGCCGCCGAGCTGCTCCGCGTCACCCGGCCGGGCGGGACGATCGGTCTCATCGCGTGGACGCCCGCCGGGTTCATCGGCCAGATGTTCGCGACGATGAAGCCCTACGCACCGGCGCCGCCGCCCGGCGCCGAGCCGCCGCCGCTGTGGGGTGACGAGGCGCATGTCCGTGACCTGCTCGGCGACGGTGTCACGGACGTGCACGCCGAGGTGCGCACGCTCCCCGTCGAGCGGTTCTCCTCCGGCACGGAGTTCCGCGAGTTCTTCAAGGCCGTGTACGGCCCCACCATCGCGGTCTACCGCAACGTGGCGGACGACGCTGAGCGCACGGCCGCCCTCGACCAGGCGCTCCTGGACCTGGCCGCCCGGTTCCAGGACGCCGACGGCGCCATGGGCTGGGACTACCTGCTCCTGACGGCGACGCGAGCCTGAGGGTCAGCCCACCGACACGTCTACCGTGTGCCAGCCGGTGGCTCCGTCCGGGGCGGGCGGAGCCTCGGCGTCGGTCTGGACCAGTCCGTCGGCGTCCGTCGCCCGCACCGCGAGCGTGTGGTCGCCAGCGTCCAGGTCGAGGGACACGCGCCACTGGCGCCACGTGTCCGGGCCGACGGTCTCGGCGAGCTCCGCGGTGACCCAGTCGCCGTCGTCGGCCCGGACCTCGACCTTGCCGATGCCCGTGTGCTGGGCCCAGGCGACGCCGGCGACCGTCACGGCGCCTGCCGCCACCGACCCGCGGGGCACGTCGATGCGCGACTGCACCTTGATCGGTCCCAGCGCGGACCAGCCGCGCGGGGTCCAGTAGCCCTGGTCGGCGGCGAACGTGGTGACCTTGAGCGATGTCACCCACTTGGTAGCGGATACGTAGCCGTACAGGCCTGGGACCACGAGGCGCGCGGGGAAGCCGTGGTCGACGGGCAGCGGCTCGCCGTTCATGCCGACCGCGAGCAGGCTGGCGCGGTCCGGGTCCTGCAGCACCTCGAGCGGCGTGCCGGCGGTGAACCCGTCGTCGCTGCGCGAGAGCACCATGTCGGCACCGGCCTGCGGCTTCGCGCGCTCCAGCAGGGCACGGATCGGGTAGCCGAGCCACAGGGCGTTGCCGATGAGGTCGCCGCCGACGGGGTTGCTCACGCAGGCGAGCGTCGCGTGGTGCTCCTCGAGCGGTAGGGCGAGGAGCTCGTCCCAGGTGATGGTGAACGGTTCCTCGACCATGCCCTCCACCCTGAGCGACCACTCGGCCGGGTCGAGCTGCGGCACCCGCAGCGCGGTGTCGATGCGGTAGAAGTCGGTGTTCGGCGTGACGTACGAAGCCAGGCCGTCGAGCTCCAGGTCGGCGCCAGCGGGGACCGGCGGCGCCGTCTCGCGCGCGGACGGCAGGTGGATCTTCTCGCGGACGGCGCTCACCACGGCCGTGCCGGCAGACACGACGCGGGCGCCCGCGAGCGCCAGCACCGCCACACCCGCGGTGATCCCCGTGACCACCAGGAAGCCGCGCCGGTCCATCGCGTGGCCCGGTTCCGGCCGCAGATCGGCTGGCGGGCGCAGGCGCGCGATCGCCGACCGCAGCAGGAGCACCGCCGCGCCGATCCCGACGACGCTGGGCAGCGCCCACAGCGGCGTCGCGTCCGGGCGGAGCACCGCGACCGTCGCCCCGACCACTCCGACCGCGCCGATCAGCAGCGCGCCCGACGGCGGCCGGCGCAGCTCCAGCCGGCCAGCCAGTGCCGCCCCGAGGGCGACGACCACGCCCATCGTCCCGAGGAGGACCGCCTTGTCGTTGGTCCCGAACGCCTGCACGGCGAAGTCCTTGAGCCAGCCGGGCACGGCGTCGACCACCGCGGCGCCGCCCGCGAACAGGGTGCTCGCGCCCGGGGCGACGAGGGCGGCGACGAACTCCGCGACGGCGAGGCCCGCGGCACCGGCGAGGACGCCGGCGAGTGCGGCCCAGCCGGCGTCGTGCGGTGATCGGTCGGCCCTCGGGGTCGCGGGGCTCTCGGTTGCCTGGGTCATACGCTCAGCGTGGCACGCGGACCGGGCTCTGCCGTCGTCGGCGCCCGGATCGTCACGACTCCGTAAGGCCCTGGATGGCCCGTAGCGCCGGCGCTCAGATCCCGGTGCCGCGCACGATCTTCGAGTTGTGGGCCTGTGCGCGCGGCCGGATCGTCACCAGGTCGATGTTGACACGGTCCGGGCGGGACACCGCCCAGGCGATGGTGTCCGCGATGTCGTCGGCGACCAGGGGCGTGTAACCGTCGTAGACGGCGGCCGCCCTCTCGGCGTCGCCGCCGAACCTCACCAGCGAGAACTCCTCGGTCGCCACGGCACCCGGCGCGATCTCGATGACGCGCACGGGCTCACCCGCGATCTCCCAGCGCAGCGTCTGGGACAGCATGTGCTCCGCGTGCTTGGCGCCCGTGTAGCCGGCGCCGCCCTCGTAGGCGCCCTGGGCGGCGGTCGAGGTCACGTTCACGACGTCGGCCACTCCCTTGGTCGCGCCCGCCTCGCGCAGCAGGGGCAGCACGGCCTTGGTGACGCGCAGCGTGCCGAGCACGTTGATCTCGTACATGCGGCGCCAGTCGTCGACGTCGGCGTTCTCCACGCGGTCCAGGCCGAACGCGCCGCCCGCGTTGTTCACGACGGCGTCGAGCCCGCCGGTCGCGGTGAGGTGGGCCGCTAGGGCGGTCACGGCGTCGTCGTCGGTCAGGTCGACGGCGTAGACCTCGCAGCCCGTCTCGGCGGCGAGCGCCTCCAGCCGGTCGGCGCGGCGGGCGGCGGCAACGACGTCCCAGCCGTCGGTGCGCATGCGGCGCACGGTGGCGGCACCGATGCCCGACGACGCCCCGGTCACCAGGGCGCGGCGGTTCGGCGTGGTCTCGTGGCGGGTCCCAGGGGCGGTGCTGTCGCTCATGGCCGCACTGTAATGGTTCCTACCTCAGCGCAGCAGACCCGCCGCGTAGCCGCCGAAGAGTGCGGCGACCAGCCCCGCCACCACCAGGATCGCGACGATCCATGCCCACGGCACCCAACGCGGTGGACCGTGCTCCTCATGGCCTTGCGGCGCGCTCACCTGGCTGGACTCGGGCGGCGTCTCGCCCGGCTGGAGGTTGCCGCTCAGCGGCATCGTGCGGCCGTCCGGCTCAGGGTCCGGGTTGTGCGCTGCCGGGTTCTCCGGGTCGTTCGTCATCGTGGATCTCCCTGCCCTCGGGGTCGCCTCCACGGTAGGCACACCGGTTTCCAGTCGCGCGGCGACTGAGCGGCGACCGAGCGCCGACCCCGCGCCGGCCCTGCGCCGATGCTGAGAGCGAATTCGCTGGGGCCACCTCGATCGGCCGGTGTATCGTGACGCCGGGTCGCGGGCCCTGCTTTGGCCCGCCGATGCGGCTCTCGCTGTGAGCCGCTTCCCGCCTGGACGCGAGATGGCGCGTCGCTGCTCACTCCACGCCTGACGAAGGTCGTGGGCTGTTCGTCGACCCCTGGAGCCATCGCGTGAACCCCCTTCGTGTCCGTCCGTCCCGTGCTGTCGCCCTGCCCGCGATCGCCGCCGTCGCGGCGCTGGCCCTCGCCGCCTGCTCGGCCCCGGCCTCCGGTGAGCCGGACGCCGGGGGCGCGTCGCCGGCGACTGGCGGCTTTCCCGTCACCCTCGACAACTGCGGGTTCGAGACCGTGGTCGAGGCGCCGCCCGAGCGGGTGGTGACCATCAAGTCGTCGACCACCGAGATGCTGCTGGCGCTCGGCCTGGGCGACCGGATCGTCGGCTCGGCGTTCCTCGACGGTCCGGTGCCGGACTCGCTGGAGCCGGTGCCCGCCGTCGAGGAGCCGTTCGCGGCCGAGGCGCCCGGCTCCGAGGCCACGCTGGCGCTCGAGCCGGACCTCGTCTACGCGGGCTGGGAGTCCAACCTGACCGCGGAGACCGCAGGCGACCGCGCGACGCTCGCCCGGCTCGGCGTCGCCACGTACGTCTCCCCCGCGGCCTGCAAGGAGGAGGGGTACATGCCGGACCCACTGACCTTCGACACGGTGTTCGACGAGATCGCGGAGGTGGGCTCCCTGTTCGACGCCGAGGACGCCGCGTCGCGGCTCGTCGAGGAGCAGCGGGCCGCGCTCGACGCCATAGCGCCCGACGACCGCGGCCTGACCGCGCTGTGGTGGTCCTCGGGCGACGACACCCCGTACGTCGGGGCGGGCATCGGCGCGCCGCAGATGATCATGGACGCGGCCGGGCTGACCAACGTCTCGGCCGACGTCCACGACACCTGGACCTCGCTCGGCTGGGAGAACGTCGTCGAGGCCGACCCCGACATCCTGGTCCTCGTCGACGCCGCGTGGAACCCCGCGGACGCGAAGATCGAGACGCTGGAGTCGAACCCGGCCACCCGCGAGATGACGGCGGTCAAGGAAGGTCGCTACGTGGTGGTGCCGTTCCCGGCGACCGAGGCCGGCGTCCGGAACGTCGACGCCGTCGCCTCGGTGGTCGACCAGCTGGCGGACCTCGACCTGTGAGGCTGCTCGCCCTGCCCGCCGCGGCGCTGGTGCTCGTCCTGAGCGTCGGCGTCGCGGTGACGATCGGCCCGGCCGACCTCGCCCTGTCCGAGGTCGGCCGTTCGGTCGCGACCCACCTCGGGCTGGGCGGCGCGCTCGGCCTGGAGCCGCTCCCGGCACTGCGCGACGGCATGGTGTGGCAGCTACGGATGCCCCGCATCCTCACCGCCGCCGCCGTGGGCGCGGGTCTGGCGGTGTGCGGCGCGGTGATGCAGTCGCTCACGCGCAACCCACTCGCGGACCCGTACCTGCTGGGGTTGTCGTCGGGCGCGTCGCTCGGCGCGGTGCTGGTACTGCTCGCGGGCGTCCCGCTGCTGCTGCCGGTCGCGGCCTTCGCCGGGGCCGTCGGGGCGCTGGCGCTCGCCCTCGGGCTGGCGGGCGCGCTCGGCACGATCACGCCGACCCGCACCGTCCTGGCGGGGCTCGCCATCAGCCAGCTCTGCGCGGCGGCGGTGTCGTTCGTGATCTTCTGGTCCGCCAAGGGCGACGCGTTCCGCGAGGTGCTGTCCTGGCTCATGGGCTCGGTCGCGTCGGCGACGTGGACCTCTGTGGCGATCGCGGGCGGCGCCGTCCTCGTGCTCGGCACCCTGCTGGCGCTGACCGGGTCCGTGCTGGACGCGTTCACGTTCGGGGACACGGCCGCGGCCGCCCTCGGGGTGCCCGTGAACCGGGCCCGGTGGATCCTGCTGATCGGCGTCGCGCTGCTGACCGGGGCGCTCGTGTCCCAGAGCGGGTCCATCGGGTTCGTCGGGCTGATCCTGCCGCA
This sequence comes from Promicromonospora sp. NPDC060271, assembly GCF_042726755.1. Classification (NCBI taxonomy): domain Bacteria; kingdom Bacillati; phylum Actinomycetota; class Actinomycetes; order Micrococcales; family Promicromonosporaceae; genus Promicromonospora; species Promicromonospora sp. NPDC060271. Next base: position 8,205 of record NZ_JBHXBG010000177.1, read on the forward strand.
TGCGGTGCGGCTGTTCACCGGGGCCCGACACCGCCTGCTGCTGCCGCTGTCGGCGCTGGCCGGAGCGTCGTTCCTGATCTGGGCCGACACCCTGGCCCGCACCGTCTTCGAACCCCGCGAGCTGCCGGTAGGCATCGTCACGGCAGCCATAGGCGCCCCGATCTTCGCTTTCTTGCTCTGGAAGGGAAACCGTTGAGTGCTGGATATTTGCCCACCCAGGCCCCTTCAAGAGGGCAGATATCCAGCACTCAACGAGGGTTGAGGGCTGGACGGGTCTTCTGGGACATCAGTGGGCGGGTCGTGCTGGACGACGTCGGGGTGGTCGCCCCCGCCGGCGCCGTCACCGGGCTGCTCGGGCCGAACGGCTCGGGCAAATCCACGCTGCTGCGGGTGCTCGCCGGGGTGCAGCAGGCTGGGCGCGCCACGTCGCCGTCCGACGGCGGGGCGGCCGCGCCGTCGTCCGGCCCGGAACGTGCGGCGGACCCCGCGACGACGTTCGACGGCGCCGACCTGCGCGCGCTCCCGCGCCGCGAACGCGCCCGGCTGCTCGCCCTCGTGGAGCAGGACGCCTCTACCGACCTGCCGCTGTCCGTGCTGGACGCGGTGCTCCTGGGCCGCATACCGCACCGCTCCTTGCTCGCGGGCGACTCGGACGCCGACCGCGCCGCCGCACACGCAGCCCTTGCCGCGGCGGGCGCCGCCGAGCTCGGCGACCGTGAGGTCGGCACCCTGTCGGGCGGCGAGCGCCAGCGCGTGCACATGGCCCGTGCCCTGGCGCAGCAGCCGCGGCTGATCCTGCTCGACGAGCCGACCAACCACCTCGACATCGCCGCCCAGCTCCACGCCATGCGGGTGCTACGGGACCTGGCGGCGGACGGCGTGACCGTCGTCGCCGCCCTGCACGACCTGAACCTCGCCGCCGCGACCTGCGACCATCTGGTCCTGCTGGACCAGGGCCGGGTCGTCGCCGCGGGCCCGGTCTCCGACGTGCTGGTCCCGGCGGTGCTGGAGCCGGTGTACGGGGTGCGGGTCGACGTGCTGACGCATCCGCGAACCGGACGCCCCGTGCTCTCCTTCGACCGGGGCTTCGACGGTTTCGACGGCGGCTGAGGTCCGGCCGAGCCTCCGGCGGCACGCGGGTGGCGTCCCCATGCTGACGGATCCGCGTACCTGAACCATGATGGGAGCCATGGCCGCACCTGATCTCGTCGTCAAGGCAGGAAAGCTCGTCAACCCGTGGATGCTCCGCATCGCCGGTCGGGTCTCGCCGTGGGTGGTGCTGCACCACGTCGGACGCAAGTCCGGCAAGGAGTACAGCACGCCGCTGGTCGCGTTCGCGGCCAGGCCCGAGCAGGAGGTCCTCGCGGTGCTGCCGCTGCCGTGGGGTTCGGGCACCGACTGGGCCCGCAACACGATGAGCGCCGGAACCGTGCGGCTGACGCGCGCCGGGACGGACTTCCTGGTCAAGGACGTCCGGCTCGTGCCGGCGTACGAGGCGGTCGGATGGCTCGGTTCGGTACCGTCGACGCTCATGTCCGCGGTCGGTATCGAGGACTGCCTGGTCGGGACCCTGCACCCCGCCTGACGCCGCTGCGGCGGTCGCGTGTCATCGACCGCCTCGGCGCGGGAGTATGTTTCGCGTCGTGAACTTGCGCACAGCCACGCTGTCCGACGCCGCTGCGGTCGCCCGGGTGCACCACACGACCTGGGTCACCACCTATGGTCAGATCCTCCCGCCCGAGTTCTGGGCCACCGCCACGCTCGAACGGCGCACGACGACGTGGGAGCGGTGGCTGGCGAACGGCGCTGCCCCCGTTCTCGCCGAGGTGGACGGCGAGGTCGTCGGCATCGCGATGTCCGGCGACGCCGTCGAGCAGGAGGACGTGCTGCCGATGCGCAGCCGGCAGCTCTACCTGCTGTACGTCCTGGCTGCCCACCACGGCACCGGTGTCGGGCAGGCCCTGCTGGACGCCGTCCTGCCACCCGGGACCGGCGCGCAGCTGTGGGTCGCGGAGGACAACCCGCGCGCCCAGCGCTTCTACGAGCGCAACGGGTTCGTCCTGGAGGGCACGCGGGTCGTCGACACGACCACCGCCGACCTGGCAGAGGTACGGATGGTCAGATAGTCGGGTTACCGTTCGACTCATGTCTGACTTCCACATCCGCGCCTCGACCCCGGACGACGCCGTCGGTATCGCCGCGGTGCACTGGACCACCCGGCGTGCGGTCTTCGGCGAGCTCTTGTCAGCCGAACACTGGAAAACCGAGACGCTCGGGACCCGCACCGAGGGCTGGATGCGCATCCTCGCCGCCGGCAACAAGGCACTCGTCGCCGAGGTGGGCGACAAGATCATCGGCTTCGCGATGAAGAACCCGTCCGGCCCGCACCTCGGCCACCCGCCGGCTCGCGCCATCGAGCTGCACGAGATGTACGTCGACCCTGCCTTCCACGGGACCAACGTCGGTCACGCCCTGCTGGAGAACATCCTCCCGCCCGGCACGTCGGCCCAGATCTGGACGTACGCGACCAACCCGCGTGCGCGCAAGTTCTTCCAGCGCGCGGGCTTCCTGCCCGACGGCGTCACCGTCACCGACCCGGACACGAACGTGCTCGAGGTGCGCCTGGTCCGCTGAGGGCAGGCGCGTGGTCGGCAGAATGTCAGTTGATCGGTAGTCCGAGCTGCCGATC